>DATHYB010000112.1:0-4333 GCA_035459365.1 Candidatus Limnocylindrales bacterium | reverse complement strand
TTATCCGTTGAGCACCGTACTTGCTTTGTAGCTCAGCTACAACCTGGGTCATAGCATCATCTGGCGCTAGTTCACTCAATGAGCCCCAGCCAACTGTCACTTCGAGGTCCTCCTGAGACTTCATAGCCTCATCGACCCGTTGGATGAAGCCGCCTTGTTTAATCGTAGTCGCAATGGCGATATTCGATACCCGAAGAAGCCCAGCTGCGTAACCTACCAACCCGAGGGCAGAGTCTTGCTCGCGAACTTTGCTATATGGCTCGGATTCTGTTTGCTGGATATAGCGGGCCATCGGTTCATTAGTTTCACTAAAAGCTTTAGCGAGAGCTGGCATTCTCCGCTTTACAGCCGATGCTGGTTCTATATACACACCATGGGTCACGCCAATACCCCTATCGGATGCATGGCGTGTAGTAGCCACTGCCTTATCCGCCCCATAGGAATATCCCAACTGCTGGGTTTTTGTTATGGCGCGTTTGCCCAGATATGAAACAACAGGCGCGACACAGGCCTCGAGCGATCCGCTCCGCATCATTGCCAGTGACTCTTTCAAAGTAGTTTTGCCCGCACCGTGTCCGGGTATGGAAGGATTGCCGATTACAAGCAGCTGTACAGAAGGATCAGAACCAAACAGGCGAAGAGCACGCATCGCCATATTCGGACTCACAGGATTGGCCATAGGCGTATGATAGACACGCGCCGTACTTGCGTCGTAATCCTGCTGCGGTATGACACTGAGCACTTCAAGGGTATGCTTACCGTCAGCAGCTTCGACTATTTGGGGTCCATCAGCGATTCCATACTGGTCAGCCAATTCTTGGAAACTCTTCCTATTTTGACGAAGGGCAGCATCAGCCACCTGTCCTACAATTTCTTCTGTAAATGGATAATACTGCCGTAGACGCTCTTGCGTAGTCATCATTGTATTATACCACGTTTATGCTTATAAGTCTATCTGTTCCGTTCCGAAAGTAACACAGTTCAGTTACAATACTCTGATATGGCCAAGAAAAAGCCGACACAGGCAAAAACCATCACCAACCGCCGAGCCCGTCACGATTACGAGCTCGGCGATAGCATGGTCGCAGGCATTGAACTAACTGGTGCCGAAACCAAAGCCCTCCGTATGGGCCACGGCCAACTCAGGGGCGCTTACGTGACTGTCAAGGATGACCAGCTCTGGCTTTTGAATGCCTTAATTGCTGGTAGTACCGGCATCCCTATGACCGAACAGGAACAAACCCGCACCCGCCGGCTCCTAGCAAAACGCCGTGAGATAGAAGCCCTGATAGAAGCCAAACAACAGGGAAGAACAATTGTACCACTCGAGATTTTGACCCAAGGCCGCTACATCAAAGTTCGGATAGCAGTCGGAAAGGGCAAGAAGCTTTACGACAAACGCCAAACACTCAAAAAGCGCGACGAAACCCGCAACATAAACGCGGCGCTCAAAGCAGCACGCTAGCCCCTGGTCACTCCGCCACCTGCGGTTTCCACCGCTAGACCTACTGAGTTAACTATTTGCGTCAAACACTAAGGTTAGCTATAATCACCCTTGTTATTTATTAAGCCGACATTAAAACTGGCCGCACCTTTCAACAAGCAAGTAATGAGTAGCTCTCTGGCTCCATTCGGTAATATTCCGGGGTAGCTCAGTGGTAGAGCGGGTGGCTGTCAATAGGCAGCCTATGCGGGTAACCGCATAGTGAAAACAGGGTGAATTGCGGGAACGCTACGTCCATCAGGGATATGCCAATCCGCAGCCAAGCCGACGTTAGGTTAAAAGACGCCGGAAGGTTCAGAGACTAGAAGGTGAGCCTAACAATAATCCTTCAGATAGCTCCCTGCGGCCGAGCAACTTGGTCGATGATATAGTCCACGCTTCTTGCGAAAGCAGAAGATACGTGTAACCACTAGGTCGCTGGTTCGAGCCCAGTCCCCGGAGCCAGAGAATTGTGCATTATTTGACTATGTTGTATAATGAGTGTGTGAATAGAATCAAAATATACATTCAAATTGTCGGCAATTTCATCAAAACTGTAATTGATGCTATCGGTCGAGCAGTTTTTGGTCCGTAAGTTTTCAATCATCTTTATCAACACCATTTGTTGACATCACCTAACTCTGAAGGTGCACATTTCTAACAGTTGGCATTTAAGCCGGCTCCAAGTCATCCCATTTATCCGAGCCAAACTAAAAACACGAGCCATCGGTTAGTGTTTTTAGTTTGCATGGCCTCATGGAATATACGAACGATTCGGTCGATAGTATCATGCCTGAGCAATGCTCATACATAGATCAATGTGCGATTCTCAGCAGCAGGAGTCAAAGCGTCGTTTAGTATAAAATAATTCATTTTGCGTTACTTATAAGCCTGTCTCTTCGGTCTTTTTCTGTCATCACCCATTCTGAAGAACCCCAAGCGAAATGCATCGGTCCTAATCCATTACGTGAATCTCCATCAGGATGTAGTTGTTCAGGGACTCGAAACTTTGGAATTATGTTATTACTATATAGTTCGGACAGTTTGGCGTCTATTTGATCCTGTACTTTATCTGCAAGGTCAATAAAGCCTACCTGTCGTGCAGCACGAACCCACGAATATCCCAGCAATGGCCAGGCTCCTGCGATTGATTGCGAGCCATCATAGCGTTCTATACCATCGTAGATATCACCTACGTATCGACGAGCCCCGTAAGGCAACCATAAAAGTTCATTTCCTATTTTATGGATTGTGTTAGTGGCCGCCTGTATAACCCTGGGAGGAACAGATATCGGTATAGATTCATGTATAACGAGTGTCAGCGCCGAATCAAGTTGTCTTTGTTCGTCGTGGACTGGGTATAGCTTTTTATAATAATATCCCTCATAAGTCGCCTGTTCCGAGAACAGATGTTCATACATTTGAGCTGCCACCAACTGCCACTGTTCCGTGACGTAAGGCGCAACCTTTCTTTTTTGCGAAATCGCCGCTCGTGTAAGTCCATAGGCGCTGGCGAAGAGTGCATGCGTAAAGAAATTATTATCGCCAGCTTCTATAGTCGTGTTTTCCCATAAGTCTTGCTGACGCATGATAAAAGTTTTGCTACTCAAGCTCCATTTTGATGCGAGTCCGTTAGCTAGTAGCTGTATTACATGGTCGTCTATTGAAGCATTTGCAGACCTGGTAGCATCTATTGCGGTAATGAGTGCGCCATTATTGTCTGGTTGAAAACCTCTATCGTCATTATAAAGAAAGTCATTGGGCCCATTTATATGATTTCGCTTCACGAGCAGACGCTCAGTATCGCCACCTGGCACGCATCGAACTATCCAGCGTAAGAAGTTCTCACGTATCTTGGGAGCTTCATCGAATTGCAATGCATGCGCAGCAAGTAGCTGTTTCGATGCATCTCTGCCCCATACGAAATGATAGGGCGTAGCTGTCGGGGGTAGAAATAAGCCATTCGCGGCTACTAGCGCCCCGTTCTCCAGTGCGCTATCCCGCAACACTTGCTTACTCATTTCCCACATTTGATTACGATTGTCTTCTAACATTTTCGATATCTAATTAAGTCTGTTTCAATACAATAGCATAATAATACAATTGGTTTGCATGTGTTTATATTTACTGTGAGTCAATTTTGTTATATATTGATTTATTATGCCATCACACCCTGAGAGCAGGCCGCAATCACCAAAGGTATCAATAGCCGATCAGAATCAGACATATTTGACTCGTGGCTGGAATGAAAATATTCTTCATGTCTATCCTCGTACATTCAACGAGGAGCGACCGGAAGGCGAAGAGCATACTGGAATCGGTTCTATTCTTGGTATCACTCAGAAACTTGATTGGATGAAGGAATCTGGAGTGACTGCAATCTGGCTTGGGCCCATATATGAATCGCCAGGTCTTGATGGTAATTATGACATTTCAAATTATTATGAGGTAAATTCAGAACTTGGCACAGTAGAGGATGTCGATCAACTACTTGAGGAGGCACATAAGCGCGACATCAGGGTTATTTTTGATTTGGTTCCCAACCACACCTCAGATCAGAGTGACTGGTTTCAGGCTTCGTGCGATCCAGAGAATCCTGAGTACGAAAGATATAAGGACCACTACATCTGGCGCGACGCTGTAGAAGGTGAACTACCGGAAAATATTGTCGGTGGTGACCGCTTAGAGGGTTTGCCGGAAGGTTGGACAGTTCCCAATAACTGGTCGAGCATTTTCTCGACACCGCAGATTGCGAAAGTGCGGAAAGAGCATGGCGGCACAATTCCTGACGACGTAGACATCCCGGCGGTTACAGCCTGGGTGTGGAACCAGGCCCGGCGGCAGTTCTAT
>DATHYB010000111.1:0-5370 GCA_035459365.1 Candidatus Limnocylindrales bacterium | reverse complement strand
TGAATTCTGGATTTAAGGTTTTGCCCTTCTGTAGTTTTACGGTTTTACGGTTTTCTCGTTTTTTAATTCGTCCATTGCCAAATAAAATGCCTGTTTCTTCCTCGATCTCAGTTTGCAATTTTCGGCTAAAATCTGCATAACTTTCGTTAGCAACAACAGTAAGAATGTTGATACTTTCATCCCGCACTCGTTCCCCATCAGCATTAACCGGAAGGCGTAGCCCACGCCCAATTTCCTGGCGTTTTTTCATTTCGCTCGAGGACTCATTGAGAGTACATATATTAAAGACGTTCGGATTGTCCCATCCTTCGCGGAGGGCGGAATGACTAAATATAAACCTGAGTGGTTCATTCATGTCGAGCAAACGCTCTTTATCTCTCATGATTAAGCCATAAGCCGTATCATCGTCCTTGGTTTTGGCACCCTCACCCTTGTTTTCTTTGGAGTCCTTCCATTTCCCGGATTTATCAGCGGCGAAATATCCATTGTGTACAACTTCGGCGGCTAAGCCATTCATTACGTCTGCATACTTTGGTTTCGAGCTAATCTTCTCATATGCTTCCTCAAACCACTGGGCAAACTTGCCTTTCGTATATCCGTCCTGTTTGTATTCACGATAGTTTGCAACCTTATCTATAAAAAACAAGCTTAGCACCTTAATATTCTCAGAATTTAATCGCTTCTGCTTCTCGAAGTGGTCGTCAATCGTGATTTCAATCTGACGTTTTAAAATCTCATCACGAAAGCCTTCATCGCGTTGACCGACGTATAGAACTTTGCCATTGCTAAACTCAATTGCTTGCTCGGTATGATCGATGGCCTCAACCACATAACTGTCATATATAGACCTCTTCGTTAGCTGCGCTAAATCATCGCCGGGCGCTACATTAAGTACTTGTCGCTGCAGTCCTCGTTCATCGTTTTTATCTACCTCTATCTTGGCGTATGAACTTGTTTTATTCTTACGTTCAAGTGAAAGTAAAGATATATATGCATCATTAAATGCATCCTCGCTTATAGTGCTGTGCACTTCGATCTTTTTCACAAGTCCTTTATCATAAGCATCGACTGGCGTGAGACGATAAAGCATGTTGTATGGAAACTTATGTGTCGCACTGTATCGGAGAGTGCATAGCGGGTTTAAGCCATCTATTGCCTTACGCCGTGTGTCAGTCTCCATATTCTGGGGCTCATCTACGATAACAACAGGATTTGTAGCTTTTATGTAATCGAGCGGCCGGCCATAGTCGCTTATTTTATTCATGATGTTCTGGTCATTAGCAAAGCTATCGATAGTGATAACTAGGATTTGTAGGGTGGCGTTCGTAGCGAATTCACGGGCTTGCCCTCGCTTCTTGGCATCCCAAACGTAATAGTTCATTTCAGGCTTGTTGTATAGCTCAGAAAAATGCTTACGAGTTATCTCGAGATTTTTTAGTACGCCCTCGCGAATTGCTACGCTGGGGACGACAATAATAAACTTCTTCCAGCCATATGATTTATGTAGTTCATGAATAGTACGTAGATATACATAGGTCTTTCCAGTGCCTGTTTCCATTTCAATAGAGAAATGCAACCCTTGTCCTATATCCAATAAGCCAATATTCTTAGCAATTTGCTCTTTGGTAAGTAATAAATAATTTCCTTGTGCATTCGTCGCTTCTAAACTTAGCTGCTGGCCTGCGAAATCAAGTGTGGCTTGGCCACCAAATGTATCCTCATCCCCGTTTCTTGGTTGGCCGGTAAAAGCGTTGACAACAGCTTGAATAGCATCTAACTGGTATTGCTGGTTCGACTCAAATTGAAGTATCATCAAGCATTAGACCCCGTCGGCTTATTGTCATTTCTGGCATCAATCAAAATAATTCCCCTAGATCTATTTATGTGAAGGCTATTAAGAATGGACTTTGTATTAGTGTACTCACTTTGTGTAAAGTACATAATCACTTTAATTGATTTTGATGCTAATGTTGCTATGTCTGCTTTTTGGTATGTTTCAATCTGCTTGCTTAAATTTTGCTCTAATTTAGAATTAGAAGCTAGCTTGAATTCTACGTAGGTCTTGTCGTTAGCGCCATAGGATATGGTAAAGTCGACCGGGCCACGCCCATGGTTTGTTTCAGGATTAATGTCATAAATATTTCCATGAGCTAACCATATCAATTTAAATAGTCTTTGTAACTCACTTTCATTGTGAACTCTGTTCCCCGAGCCATCATAAAAACACCTGTACCCATCATTATCTTCAATGAACTGCTTGAGAATACCCACTCTTCTTAGTGCTTCTTCAAAGCTGTTTCCTTTGTCTTTACATTCTGGGTCGTAGAATGATGTTTTGGCTGTAAGCTCGGCCATTGCGTACTTAGCATTATCAATAAATATTTCTTCTGCATATTGGACTTTAGCGGCGCTGACACTTATTGCTTTTTCTCCAGTTTCTTCCTGCTGTTTAATGAATATATCTATAAGTACAGGATACTCTTTAGCAGCCTTGCGATAGACTTGGCGTTTCTCTTCTAAGGTCGGCTCCTCTGGCATAATGGAATTTATGTAGCTATTGATTGTTTCACGTTGCTGTTCGTTGTCTATAGAATTCGGCAATGTGGACAATGCAGAATGGAAGGATGAACTGTTTATCAACGTATCATCTTTGGTTAACATGTCGCTTGGTGTTAGCAGTACATAGTCCTCTTGTTCTAGGTAATAAGGTAACTTATAAACTTTTGGCTTCCATCTCAGTGTTCTATAGTCGAAGTTTGCTCGGTTTACGACAATGTCTCTGAGAAGGTTTGGTTCAATGTATCTTTCCGCGAAAGACTGAGTATATTCTGCTAAATAGCCTTTGATTAGGTTCACGGTGAGGTCGCTAATTCGATCGCGTCCAATCCCCTCGCTTAATAAACATAATTTTTCTAGATGAGTGCCAGAGCTAATTTTCTCGTCCCCAACACTACCTAGTATCTTGCCTAGTCCACTGCTCAAACTCTGTGAAAACTTTTCACCCAAGCCTGCACCCCTGTTGCTAGAATTTGAAAAGCCGAGCCAATTTTGTTCTACTTCACTGAAGTAGAACCAGGCTTTTCGCTTGCCTGCAGAACTTATGGCTTCCGGTGCCATAATTTTCAAGAATCTTAAGTAATCGATAATATTCTGATGGAGTAACTTATAATCTTGTTTATCGCTTTCAAAAATCAAGAAAGGGTCAATAAAAAGAGGAATATCGCCAATAAGTGATATGTCAATAGCGCCATACATTTCGATGTCTTTACGATTCACTCCGAAGTAATCCGAAAAGTATATTTTCGGCAGAGCTTGTTTGCTGGCACTATCTGGGCTAGATCCGTATGTAAGGGTAAGATTTGTCATATAACATCAACGCTAATACCGCCCTTTTCGGCCTTAAGTATCAAATTTGTTTTCAAATTTGAATTATTTTGAAAAGCTCGATCGAGTATTATTATGCGGACGGGTTGCACGGAAACCATCTGCTCAAAAAATTGTTCATCAATTTCAGTTCTTAGACTAATGACAAGCTCATTGGATGGGATAAAGTAATAACCCTGATGCGTTTCAATAGTGATAAGAGGCGAAATTCCCAACTTAATGAGTATTTCCGTCAATAAGTCCTTGTCACGTGTATTCGATTTGATTGGATTGAGATGTTCTAAAGATTGCTGTCGAAGGCTATCGGAATCTGTCACGGTCTGATTCCATTGTTTGAAATTAGTTTCCCCGATCTTATAAGTACGAAAGCCAATATCAAGCGGAGTGGCTTGCTGACTACTGTAGTTATTAGTAGTGGCAAGTTTTATAGCAAAGTTGCGCACACGTTCTTTAGTGATGTCCGCGACTGTTTTTAAGCGGGTTTCGGGCTGAGGTAGTATCTCTGGTAACTGTACGGTGATGTACCGACGATTACCACTATCTTCAATGTTTTGTTGTAAGACTGCTTGGGCTGTTGTACCGCTTCCTGCAAAGAAGTCTAGAATTATGTCGTTGTCGTGCGCCTTGCTTGAAATTTGGATCATTCTTTGGATTAAGCTAACTGGCTTCACTGTATTGAACATATTCTCATTGTTTTCAAATGTTACATTACTTAGTAAGGTGCGCTTAGCGTCTTGCGTATGGCCAACATCTTTGAATGTCCAGAGCGTTTGAGGGACAACACCTTGTTTAACTTCAGATAGAAATCTTTTGAACCTCGGCATGTTGTTGCCGTCTTGGCCCCACCAGATTCTCCCATCTTGGTTAAGCTCAAGGAACTTTTCATAAGATTGTCGCCAGTAACGGCCAGTGCCTGAGTTGAACTTTTTACCTGTTGGTCCTGTAACTTCGTACTGTCCGCGACTGTAATAATTTCTTGCAGTGAGGTCGCTTGAAGTCCAGGGACCACGCGGGTCATCGTCCGGATTGGTGTATCTTGCTGTGGCATCCTCTGACCGTACTATTAAATTAGGTGCCCAGTTCTCTGCGTTTCTGGCGTATACGAGTATATATTCATGATCTTCCGAAAAATATTTCGCTGAATTTTTGGGAGAAAAAACTTTCTGCCATATTATTTGTGCGATAAAGTTTTCTTCCCCAAAAATCTCGTTCATAATCAAGCGTAAATTGTGTACTTCGTTATCGTCTATTGATATGAAGATTACGCCATCCTGTCGCAGAAGATTTCGCGCCAGAAACAGTCTCGGATGCATCATGTCCAACCAATTACTGTGTTTATGACCACCAGTATTTACACGCAAACCATCGTCGCGCGTAACATTGCCTTCTTCGTCAGTTATACCAGCTTCTTCGTTGTAGCTTGCACGTGTTTGCTTAAAGTCATCGTTGTATACAAAATCATTACCCGTGTTATAGGGTGGATCAATGTAGATCATCTTGATTTTGCCATAGTATGCTTTGTGCAACACCTTTAAGGCTTCAAGGTTGTCGCCTTCAATGAACATGTTCTGGGTAGTGTCCCAATCAACTGATTCTTCGGGCTGAGGATGGAGGGTGGCAGTAGTTTTCTCTTGGATCTTGGCAAAAGCGCTAGACTTGCCCTTCCAGCTTAGACCATAACGCTCACCGAGGTCGATGTTTTGTTCGCCCAACGTTGCCCTGAGCTTATTCCAGTCAATTTTGCCTTCAGTAAAAACTTCTGGAAATAGTTCGCGTAGCTTCTTCTGCTGTTCGTCAACGATATCAGCACTGTCACCGGTCATTGGCTGCACTCAGGTACCCTCCTTTGGATCGCTTGCTATTATTCTAACACGGCTGTTTTGCTAGTAATCAGTCCTACCTGCTGTTCCTAGTGAGTTCAATCCCCCGCCGGCTGAGCCACTAGTCTCATCTGTAATCCGTAATTCTCCGAAATATGATGAGCTT
>DATHYB010000110.1:0-8463 GCA_035459365.1 Candidatus Limnocylindrales bacterium | reverse complement strand
CCCTGGCTGCATAGCCTGTATACCCTGCTGCTCCGGTATGGGGGCGGAAATTGGCGGTACTGGCGGCGCAATACTTGCCGCATCAAATACGCCTCCCTGAGGCTGCGGCAAACTTATCCCAGATTCTTCTTGATCTTTTTGGTCCATATCTTCTGTATATTATACAACTATGCCTCCCGATTTGTCAGAGGTTTTATAGTTCGCTGTGATCAGCGGGTTATTTGCAGTTTCGCCAGGTATATACAAACAGCGCTAATGAGCAGCAAAACAGCTCCGGCGTCACGCGGCGTCAACTGCCCGAGCGATTGCAGAGCTAACAGCACAACCACCGCCAGCACTGTCCCGGCAGTAATAAGCCGCTGAGTATACGCACTCAATCTTCCTGACAGGCCACTAGCCCTTAGTACAATTAAAGTGATGAGGTACACACCGAGACCAAAAATCACAAAACCGCCGAGCAGTACGAGCGACGACACGGAACTTGGATGTGTCATACCAAAAAATCCAGCACCAAAAATGAGCAAGGCTACGAGAGCTGCAAGGGCTGGATAGTTTTGTCGAAAGTCTTTTAGCATATTCATTTCTGATTATATGATAAAGTCCGCTGCCCGGGTGTGGATAATGAGAATATGGTGCCAAGGCGATAAATCCGCTCATATAAGAATAGACTATTGAAGCGCTTATCGCCTGTGGCTGACTGACCGCTCTTTCTACCGGTAAGGTAGTCAGAGCGTTATGTTTCGTGGCAGAGGGCCAGCGAGTTTTTGTAAGTTGTAAGCTTGTTTCGAAACGTTTTTGTTTTTGTAACTTACTCTTTCATACTAGCACGACTGGTCGTTTTTGTCAATCCTCTCATGCTTATTCAGGCGTGGTGCATAGTCTTTGTTGGTACTACAGAAAGAATGCAAGGCGTCCGCAAATATCCATAGTACAGGCCGGTTGCTTCTCACGTTAGCCAAGCCATCGTTAGGTACGGTACAAAATGATATATGATGCGCAAAACTCGAATACCAAAACTAGTAAGAATTTTAATAGTTAGGCTTATGGCTATGGCTTATTCTCAGTATGTGGATGTCCAACAACACTAACAAGCAAACAAAAACTCCAAAAGAAAACACGCTTCATACAACTCGAATGTGTATACCGCTTATAGTTATACACAGGACTGTGTATACATTCTGAATATTGTCGTTGACACTTTAAATGACAATTTATAAGATAAGCGTAGCACTTGAATAAATTAAGTGCTCAAAAATAAAAACGAACCAAAAAGTGACAACGACTACTCGCATGTCGTTGTCACACCACCAAGGTTCACCTTCCAAACCAAACATTGCAAATCGCAAAACAATAAACCAAAAACAATCAAATATAACCCGCTCCCAGGAGCGGGTTTTTTAATATCTTGTGTTTATCATGCCTATGCTTGCGTATACTGCTCGCCTGCGCATAATGGGCTGCATGGGGATACAGGTACAGAGCATTGCGAATGTTGGAACGACAGGTCTAACCATAACGGTTGAAGCTCATCTCTCGAATAACCTGCCGTCAACTGTCATTGTTGGCTTCGCTAATCGTGCTATCGACGAATCAAAAGAACGAATCCGCGGTGCTTTCGCAAGCAGCGGCTTACACATGCCTCGCAAGCGCATTACCATTAATCTTGCTCCGGCCGATATTCCAAAGGACAGTAGTAGCTTTGATCTTCCGATTGCCGCGGCTATAATGCTCGCCCAAAATACTGCCCTCAAAGGACTTGACGAACAGACCGCCCTCGTAGGAGAACTTGGCCTTGATGGTTCTATTCGTCCAATTCGCGGCGTCATTGGCAAGCTGCTCGCCGGTCGGGCTCAGGGGTTGAGGCGCTTCTACATTCCGGCTACAAATCTAGACCAGGCCCAGCTGGTCCCCGGCATAGAGCTTATTCCCCTTCGGACGCTCCAAGACCTTCAGGCCGTACTTTCTGGTCAAGACACACCCTGCCTTACGAATATTTCAAGCACACCCCGTACAGCCACCGAAACAAAGGCCCAATCTTTGATTGAGCTTCATGATGTCATTGGCCAGGTTCAAGCGAAACGCGCCCTCGAGATAGCCGCTGCCGGCGGCCATAATCTCCTGCTTAGCGGGCCACCGGGAACGGGTAAAAGCATGTTGGCGCGTGCCCTGCCCTCGATTTTGCCGCCACTCAGCACAGAAGAAATGCTCGAGGTGACTCATTTGCATAGCCTTGCTTCCAAGACCTATGATACGGTCGTGCAAGCCCGTCCCTTCCGCACGCCCCATCATAGCGCCAGTCATGTAGCTATCACGGGCGGCGGAGCCCAGCTTCGGCCCGGCGAAATTAGCCTCAGTCACCGCGGCGTACTATTCTTAGATGAATTTCCTGAATTCAACCGGTCGACTCTCGAAGCCCTCCGACAGCCACTTGAGGACAATGTCATCACCATCTCACGGGCGCGCGAGAGCTTAGAATATCCAGCCGACTTCATCCTAGTAGCAACCGCCAACCCCTGCCCCTGCGGATTTTACGGAACATCTAAGCCGTGCCACTGCCCAGCCCATGCCGTGGAGCGCTACCGCAGCAAATTATCAGGCCCAATACTCGACAGGATCGACCTCTATACAAACGTCCATGAAGTCGACCATGCCCGTTTACTCGAACAGCCTGAGCAATCTGCCATTTCAGATACTGCAGAGCGCGTGCTTCAGGCCCGCCAGCGTCAACGGGCACGTTTTGGCTCACCGCTTCTCAATGCCAGTATGAATAACCGCGACATCAATCGGTACAGCCACCTAGAACCGTCCGCCAAAAGTCTACTTGATACTGCAGCCAAAAACTTGGACTTGTCTGCACGGGCGTACGTCAGAAGCGTCAAAGTAGCCCGAACTATCGCTGACCTCGCTGCATCAGATCCAATTCTTCCGGAGCATATATCGGAAGCGCTGCAATTTCGGAGCCGGCCCGCCGTCAATTAGGGTTGGCTGCGATTGCAATTGACCCCTGTTGCCCTATCTGTTAAAATAGTGATCGCACTCATTAATAACTAAAGAGGAGACGACCCTATCATCAAGACTACACGCCTGAACGGAGATATTCGGGCGCGCGAACTTCGTGTGATTGACGCTGATGGCTCTCAGCTGGGCATCATGTCACGGTTTGATGCACTACGGATGGCCGAAGAACAAGGACTTGATCTTGTCGAGATCTCACCTGAAGCCAACCCTCCCGTTGCAAAAATTGTTGACTGGGGCAAGTTCAATTATCAGCGGACCAAACAGCTGCAAAAAAACAAGAAGACTGCCAAGTCGCTTGAAATGAAGCAGATGCGCTTTGGGCTCAAGATCAGCGATCACGACTTGAGCGTCAAGATGAACAAGGTTAATGGATTTCTTGAGGCAGGCCACAAGGTCAAAATTACTGCTTTCTTCCGGGGACGGGAGCTGGCACACAAGGATCTCGGCTTTAAACTTGCCGATAAAGTGATCGCAGATTTTGGTGATACCATCGTCGTCGACCAAGCACCGCAACTTGCGGGCAAGCAGTTAAGTTTCGTAATAAGGAGTAACAATAATGCCAAAGCTAAAAACGCATAGCGGCACCAAGGACCGGGTACGGATTTCCAAGAACGGCAAAGTCCGTGCGGGTAGCCCAAACCGGAACCACTTTATGTCAAAGAAAAGCGGCGCCCGCCGTCGCCGTCTTGCAGGTTTGCAGACCCTCATGGGCGCTAACCGCAAGATTTTGAAGCAGAAATTAGGAGCATAAGAAGATGCGAGTCAAACGAGGCGTTGCAACGCACGCCAAGCACAACAAAATCCGCAAAGCCACCAAGGGCTTTAGCCACCCCAACCGTGTCAGCATTAAGCGCGGCAAGCAGGCCGTTACCAAGTCCCTGCAGTTTGCCTACCGCGACCGCCGCAACAAGAAGCGAGTCTTCCGTGCTCTCTGGAACGCCCGGATCAACGCCGCCGCCCGGTTGAATGGCACGACGTATTCTAAGTTGATTGCAGCACTTAAAACAACCGGCATCAACCTCGACCGCAAAGTCCTCGCAGAACTAGCCGTCAATGAGCCAACTGCTTTCACCTCCGTTGTCAAAGCAGCTACGAAATAGTATTTTTACATCTGTTACGAAGCAACTGCATACAAAAAGTACCCCTGCAATCGAGGGGTACTTTTTTGATACAATCTGGCGGCTAGACGGTCTATAAGCCGGGTTCTGTTGCACACCATAAGAGCATGCCGCCAGTCATCTATCTAGGCCTATAGTTGCCTATAGGCTCGAGCGGGTCTTGTGGCACCTACCCTGCGGGAACAGTAAGCCTCGCGGCTCGTGATAGGCACCTCCTTGCAGCGGACAGGGTTTACCGTCTTCCATTGTCACCAATGGTCGATGCGAGCTCTTACCTCGCTCGTTTCACCGTAGCGGCTGAAGCCTTGCAGATTCAGGAGCGCTGTTTCGTTTCTGTGGCACTTTCCCTAGGGTCACCCCCGGTTGCTGTTAGCAACTGTCCTTCCCTGTGCTGCCCGGACTTTCCTCTTTGACACCCCCATGCTCGTCGATTGGTGCCGGATTGGTGCCGGTGCGCTCTCGATATACTAACACGAGAACAAAATCGACAAGCCTGAGGGATGTCAAAGCGACTGACCAACTGTCTAGCCACTGTCAGTATAGCAAGCTATCAGGGGTAGGTACAGCGAGCGGGCTAGCCTTCCGACGGTGTCTTCGGAGCAATGCCAAGCGCCGTGTCAAGCGCTCGGTTGACTTCAGCATCAGCCAGTTTGTTTCGCTCGCGCGGCACATGCGTGAATGTAATGATTTCAAACCACTCAACAAGATCTCGAATAGCCTGGTGCACCGGCCAGAGATCCCTGTTCTTAATTTTAAAAATCCCCTTCATTTGGTTGACGACAAGCATACTGTCCAAGTAGCACTCAACATGGCGGACGCTCATGCGCTGGACTGCTTCAAGTCCGTATTTGAGCGCTAAGTATTCAGCTTGATTATTCGTAGTCACGCCAAGGTATAACCCTTTACTAATGAGTACGCTGTCTTCTGTAGCGTCTACTACAACATACCCTAAAGCAGATGGTCCAGGATTCCCGCGTGAGCCGCCATCTGTAAATAGTTGGACTTTTGTTAACGCTTTTGATGTGTTTATCACATCGCCAGTCTCTACATCTCTGTTAATTGATAAGGTAATAAATTTTACTACAGATAGTTTTGATACAACAGTCTGATGATATTCACTCAGTGTTGCAATAAGGTCATCAATATTTGCATACCCTACTGCTTCTATTTGCTGATTGCTCAGGTCTCCGACCCGAAGCTCATGGCTCGACAATACAGTCGCTGTAGTCTTTACCTTCCAAAGCTGTGGCTTATCTGGATCGACTTTATCAATCAGCTGAATAACATCATTGACTAACACCTCTTTGTCGTCTTGGTACCGTATAGTTACAAATTCCCCATGATCTGGAATTTTTGAAGCCTGGTCATGAGTAAATTTGAGTGATTTCATCGGTATTAATTGTAACTCATAAATACCGATTGCTATGTCTTAAGCCAGTTATCAAATAACTACTTTCGGCGCCCAGTGCGAGATCTTCCAAGACCTTTCGAACGATTGAATTCCGGTATGTCATCCTTTGAGACAATTCCATGTATTTGTATAGATCCATTACTCAAGCGGCTGAATATAATTCTACTTTTCTTTACTGCATCACTCAACACCGACAAGCCAGCTGCTTGATCTACACGAAAACGGTACAACTTTTGACCCGTACCTCTTGTAGCGTTTTTGGCGAAGGGTTCAATACCCACCCTTTCCTGTCCTCGCTGCACTCTCGCCAAATAGTCGAGCGCCTTATTTATATCCTCGACGACCTCAGAGTCGCGTACTCCTTTCTTGAAGAAATCGTCAAACAAGATATCGAATTCTTCAGCTGTCCGCTCATAGCGGTTGCCCGCTGGATCTATCCAAACAAGAGTACGAGCTTGTGGCTCAGTCGCAGCCTGTTCAGCCGGCAATGCAGAGCCTGCTGGGAGGGCTTGCCGAGGTGCTGTTGCACTTTGTCGCCGGAGCGCATCCCTGCCTTTGCGAACGATTTGAGTGGTACTCTTTGCATCGCCCTGGACTGCTTGGATATATTCAGCCATACGCGCATGCAAATCGGCTTTTGTCGGCTTCTCTGGGGTTAATCCCGTCGCACGCATGTCGTATATTGAATCATTGAACAATTCAAGCACATGACGGCTCAGACTGGTCTTTATGCTGCCAAAAGCACGCTTAGCTTCAGGCGGCCAGGAGTCAACAACTCTCGAAAGTCCAGCTATTGCGACTGTCTCTAGCGCTTGCTCTGATTGAGACAGCGCTTCAGACCTGATCTCCTCGTAGGCCGCTACAAGCTCGAGCATGCTCCTGACAGGCTTGTATGGTTCATACACCTCTTCTGGCTCCTGCCGATGCAAGTGTGTCAGTACATCTACGGCAACATGACGATCATAGACTCCCTCATCGAGTCTCTCGGCAAGGTACTGCGGCAGTTCTGGTGTGTCGTCGTCCTCAGGAGCCATAATCGC
This sequence comes from Candidatus Limnocylindrales bacterium, assembly GCA_035459365.1. Classification (GTDB taxonomy): domain Bacteria; phylum Patescibacteriota; class Saccharimonadia; order Saccharimonadales; family UBA4665; genus UBA4665. Next base: position 1,876 of record DATHYB010000110.1, on the reverse strand, counting down.
TTTACTTGCCAGAAGCATGCGCAGACCGTCAGCAACCGTAACCTCATCTCGTTTATGGTTCTCAGCGAGTAGTTTTAAGGTAGTGTATTGTTCTGCGTCCGAAAAATCTTTTACAGATGCTGCAAAAGTAGCGATTTCTGGTAATACGCCCTGTATACCATTAAAAAGCGACGCCATCCGATCGATATCAAGAGTCCATCCGTCGATGGCGATTTTTTCTGCAGTACTTCCGGCTGGATAGTACCGACTCATAAGTTTGCGCGTTGCATTCTGCCGCTCCTCGACATCGTCAATCTCACTAACTAATGCCGCAGCCGTCCGCAGTACTGGAGCGGCGGCTCGCTGCATGCCCCGGGTGCGAGAGTCATAAGAAATTTGCACGTCTTCCGCTTCAACGTCGTGCTCTACCATAACACGCCCTTGTATCAGTTCGACGTCCGATTCAAGCTTCCCGAACGTTTCATCCAAAACACTCACAAACTCAGTAAGGCCTGGAGCCCGCTCCTCGAGCCACTGCTCCTCACGGGGATACAGTTCTACAGGATAATTGGCGGACACTCCGAGCTGTATCGTAAATTCAGGTAGTTGTTCGGAATCATCAGGCTGGTATTTTTCAATCATCGAGACTCATTGTGAACATATTGAGAACGATGGTCAAGCGTCTGGACCCTCAGGAATGCAACAGATATCCCGCAATTTGTTCGCTTGTTGTATAATCATGATCTGACGGGGTGTAGCGCAGTTGGTAGCGCGTACGGCTGGGGGCCGTGAGGTCGCAGGTTCAAGTCCTGTCACCCCGACCAGTAAAAGGCGGCCATCCCTACGATGACCGCCTTTTACTTTTGGTATCAGGACTTGAATTAACAGGCGTGAGCACCCAGTGGCTACTTACAGACTACACCAGCTTCACGCAGCAATCGTGCGCGTATAGTCGCTCTAGCAATAGTCTGAGCTTTATCCTGCTCCGTATAGGTAGTTAACCCAGCCATATTACCTTCATCAGGTTTAACATCTACAGGAATAGCTTCAGCTTTAGACAGATCCTGGTCTAAATCAGCCGGGCAGTCGCCCTGAGCATGATGATATTCTACTGGCAGGGTACCTCGCAGAACTGAGTAATCCGGGATTTGGAAAGTTTCGGTTTCACCCTCCCATTCGCCTTTGATTTTTACATAGTGGCCGTATAAATCTTTTTTGGAAGGGTCGAAGCATGGGATACCGGCCGCATCAGCTACATGGGCAGCACTTCTCATAGCCGTGATTCTAGGCTCAAAGTACTTACGTGTGTCCTGTTCAAGTTCCAAGCCTCGTTCAGTAGTATAATTGAATGGAAGATTACGCGGATATTTAGCTTTTGAGTCAATGATACTTTGACCCGCATCAGCTGAAGCTCGTAACTCTGCGCCGCACAATTTCCACGCCCTTAGCGCTTCTATTGACTTGAGGCCCGTCAGGATAGCAACTTCTTCAGCCTCAGGTCGGTAGGGGCCGCTTTCTGATCGGGTAGAAGGAAGCACCCGTAAATCACCAGCCTCCGTAATTTTATCCCTTTCGAGTTCTACGCCATTTATTGCTGAGATTTCTATGCTAGGTTCTTGATCGCCACATCCCGCTAGTCCCACTAGTGCCGCCGCAGTTACCCCTGCTGCTAAAAGTTCACGCCCCTGTCTCATCGGTCTCTCCTTGAAGTATGGTTATTTGATGACCTAGTTACTATAAGACGCACGTAAGTACGGGCATATTAAAATTTTTGCATAATAAAAGACCGGGCTGCTGGCGTGACTAACCTGAAAAATTCCAGGTGGGTACTCGCATATGCCGACCAAGACCGACATAAATATAGAGTTCCCTAATGATTAGTATTCAGATAATCATT
>DATHYB010000109.1:0-4266 GCA_035459365.1 Candidatus Limnocylindrales bacterium | reverse complement strand
TTCTATGCTGGGTTCAACGAGCCAGAATTGATAATTATGCATAGCATCGGGGAACTGGCGGCGACGTAATTCTTTGATGACAGCTAGTTCACCGATTTTTATTTTTTCAATCAAGAACTGTTTGCGCTTTTCGAGCATTTCGTTATAGCTTACCTCATCAAAGGGTTCAAACTTCGTAGCACCGTCTTTATCATACAGCACCTTGATTTTACGCATGCGGTCGAATAATCCAGGGGTATGTGAGTGGGCATGGAGGGTGACTTCAATGAAATGCAACGGATCCATATGGGCCAGGTGATACACTTTATGGCTGTATGGCGGGGTTATTCCCTCACTGAAATTAAAATCTAACTTGCCCTTTGTTTTGAGAAATTCCTCAATAGATTCAAATACGGCTTCATCCTGGCCGTCGTCGATGTCGAAGTATAGATCAATATCGGATAGTTCATCGTCATATCCTTCAGCGACAGATCCGCCAATCCACATGGCATGTATCGCAGGATTTTGCTCCATAAACTCTTTAAGCTCTTCAATGATTGTGTAATCCATTCCGTAATCATATCAAATAAAAAAAGGCTCCCATGAGAGAAGCCTTTATAACACTTACGCTTGTAGGGCTCAATGTGACGCTATTGCAACTCTTTTGCGAGATAACGCTGCAAATTATCGACAACTTTTCTTCCTAAACGCTCCTTAGTCTCTTGAGTGTGACCGGCAACTATTTTCGGAAATATAACACGATCTAATGCATGGTAGGCCTGATAATTCTCTTCACCAGCTGCATAATCAAATATAGCGTAATTACCTTCATGCTTAATCCATGAGATAAATCCATCTTTATCGAAAACAGTACCTTGGCTGGCTTGTATGAGTACGCAACCATCACATAGCTCAAGAAAATCTTTTGCTGACAATAACTCCGTGCTGCCTGGGCCGGAAAGTAAAATAAAGTCCGATTCTTGTAATAGGGTTTCTAAATCCTTATAGGATAAACCCTTAGCCTCCCATTCTTCTTTATGATGTGGTCCGGTATAAGCCACATTCATCTTATAGGCCAATGCAAGATGAGCAACTGACTTACCCACTGCACCTAGCCCTACAATGCCAAGCTTCTTGTCCATTAACTCATGTGGCACAGATCGCCATTGATACTTTCCGAGCCCTCGAAGTAAGTTACCGAGCTGTAAAAATATGAACTCCGCCGTCGGTTCGTCGCCATAATTAGTAACGGTAGTAATAGTAATGTCTCGTTGCTTTAAGATATTTAGATCAATATTAGCTGTCGATGAACCACAAAGGCTCACATATTTAACATTTGGACAGGCAGCGAGGAAATCCTCATTTATAGTTGCCCCGGGACTCACCAAAATTATTTCCGCATCATTTGCGCGTTCAATTAAAGCTTGCTGGGATGTTTCAGTTTCATAACCTGGGAATTCAATATCCTCACCGATCAATTCTTTTATGGCTTGCTGTGCACTAGGCAAAAGACTGACTTGATTCAAAACACTTAGCCGACTCATGTTAAAACTATAACAAAAAAGAGCCACTTGAGGCTCTTGGTTGCAATAAATTCCCAGTAGGAATAGATGTGGAGGGCCCAGTGTAACGCTATTGCAACTGTCATTAATCTCCAAAAGCCAATTATACTTACTTTTACTTAATTTTAATGATTCCGAGAATTGCAGCAGTTTTGTTGTCAGGATTTCTGAACACAAAGCCATCTCGTTTAACAAACGGATGATTTTCTGGTTGATGTACGACTGCCTTTAATTGCTTAGGGTCATAAATTACAAGAATATCTACTTTTACTGGATAACCTCTGGTTTTTAGTGGAGACTGATAGAATGACCAGCTTAATTGCCAAAATATCTTACTTCTAGGGCTTATGGTTCGCCTAAGTGCATACAGGTCAATGTGTTTACCTTGTAAATTCGCATATCTATCGCCAACTCGCTCTGGGTTATATCTGTCAGTACCCGTAGACTTAATTATGTCGATCAAGTCATTAACAGACTTTCCCTGATGTTCCATAGAGCCTAAGCCACGAAGTAACACTGTCTGCCCCATAAAGTGCTGCTTCAGAATGTCATCTACTGGTTTACCAATGGCTTTATGGTCCGGTTCCGTATCAACAGTATACTGTGGTAGGTCAATCGTTAATTGCTTCATACTTGCTCCTTAAACGGCTTAGTGCCATCAAGAATTAAATCTGCAAACTCTTTCGGATTGTCTCGACTGGCAAAATCGTCAGTATAAATAATCTCTGCATTTAACTGTTTGGAAAGCATTTCTGCCAAGGTGGTTTTGCCAGAACCACCGTGTCCATCAATAGCTATCAATCGGTCAGTACCGACTCTGGGGGAAGTGCTGGCTATTTGCTTTAACATAATTAAGCTACCTCTCCCATTGTAAAGCGAATGAAATCTTTAACCTCTTTATCTGAGCCCATTTTTTTACCGTGTTGCCACTGCTCGGCTTTCTCAACTATATCGCTCCAAGGTTTGCCATAATTTTCCTTAACCCATTTAGAAGCAACACGCTTTGAAGCAATGCTGTCATTCATGGCTCTGTGCAGTATTCGGCACATAGTCAGTACAGCATAGGCTTTCAAATGATTAGGGTCATAGCCTTCACCGTTGAAAGCGTTTGGGATGTCTAGCTTAGGCTTCCAATCGTTTAGTAAATCTTGCTTGGAAGCCTCACGCACATCTTCAATGGATACTTTTGGAAACATCTCGCTAGGTTCTGGGCCAATAATCGCTATGCCAGTTTCCTGTAAGGCAAAAAGATTAATTGTCCATTCATTGCCATAATTATACAGATTTACTTTGCCGCCGTTAACATACGGCCTTTTTTTCTTCGGGCCTTTCTTTGGTTTTAATCATTTCAACCGATACGTATGAGCCTTCAAGTCTTTTAGCCCAGAACGGCACTGCTTCACCAATTTGTTGGTGTAACTGTTTAATGGTTTCTAATTGCTCGTCAGACAGCGGATTATTTAAAATGGCTAGAAAATCAATGTCGCTACTGCCTTTGTCAAAATCGCCGTATGTCAGAGAGCCGGTTAAATATAATCCAACTAACTGGCCGCCTAATAACTCCTTCAAACCTCTTGCTAGCAATTCTAGGACTTTATTTACATCTTCATAGGGCGTAAGTTTGTGATTCATATTTACTCCAATCAAAAACCGAGCGAGTGATACCTGTAATTGTTGCACACCTGCTCGGTTCTTTTACGAAGTTAATTATGAAAATCAATAGCAAAGCTACGCTGGTATGTGCGACAACTTAACCATTGATTACTATCATACATTAATATTTAATATTAAGTTTTATGATTGTCAAGTAGAGGGCCATCTGCAACGCTATCGCAACTAAAATTAAAGTTGAGCAATCCAAGGATGCCCTGGTGTTGTTAACTGTAATGCCTTTTTGAGCCATTGTCTTGACGATTGGGGAAGTGAAGGTAGGATATTAGAAAAATCTTTCTGATCAACCGGACGCGGGTTCTTAGACTTATAAAGTAGTACAACTTCTGGAGCTAATAGTTTATATCCATTACGCTGAATACCGAGCCTGTCTAGCGGTAGGGTACAGTTGTAGTTTCGCCTATAGAGCCAATTAGTATCAGTTGAGTCATTCAAGAGAAGTTCGAATAACCAGTTGCCATTCGATTTATTCTTGACCCAGATGGCATGCCGAGGAGACTTAAGGTCAGGTGGCGACGCGTTGGCAATTAACTCGTCAGGCCCACTAACGACTTGTAACTCGTACTGATTTAAGTAGCTAAAAATGGCCTTTACATCTTTTCGAAGTACTGCAATGTCTACATCCGCATGAGAGCGGGTAGTATGACAAATAAATTCATCAAGAGCCCATCCGCCACATACATACCAGTCAAAAGGTGCTCCTACTAACAATCCTATTACATCTTTTAGGCTTAACTGCCAATCGACTTTCATAAAAACAGCGTACCAAACAAAAACTCCTCATTCTAGAGGAGTTTAAGCATAACCGCATTGGAGGGTCCAGTGGGGCTCGAACCCACGACACCCTGCTTAAAAGGCAGGTGCTCTAACCGACTGAGCTATGGACCCCTGACGCTGCGGTAAAGCAGCAAATTAACTCCTTATATTATCGCTATTTTTGCCGATAAGTCAATCAAGCCCGCCGACACACGGACTCACAAAAAGGCTAAGTACCGCAAAAAGCCTAGTGATGCTTAGCCTCTTCCTTCGACGCCTTCTTCGGGCGCTGCATCCA
>DATHYB010000108.1:0-5859 GCA_035459365.1 Candidatus Limnocylindrales bacterium | reverse complement strand
AAAAGAGCGTCGCCGTGACGGTACGCGATACCGATATAGTCATAACGGCACAAGGGGCGGCTTTTACCAGTGCCCTCCGGATGCAAGCCCGCCAGATTCAAAAAAGCGCTGCAACTGAGAAACGCTTACTCTTTCGTATTGCCTAAAAGCACGCTTAGCTCAGTCCGAAAGTCTTCGAAACTTGTGTACTCGATGGCCTGCATGCCAGCAGCTCGTGCGCCGCTGCAGTGGCGCTCCTGGTCGTCAACAAAAATACAGGCTTCCGTCTCAACCCCGAGGTCTTCGGCAAGCGTGTGGTAGGCCCGCGCGTCCGGCTTGACATGCCCTGTTTGATACGACAGCGCGACAGCGTCAAATAAAGCACGGTCTTCGTCACTGAATATCGCCTGTAGCATATCAGCACCCGCATTGGATAGCAGGCCGATTTTGTAGTGTGGTTTCAGTTCTTGACGAATATACGTCAGCAGCTCTTCGTTAGGAGCGCTACGCGTCACGGCCTGATGAACAGTCTGACTTGGAACATGAGCAAGTTGGGCAACCTCATCAACAAAATCATCGGCACTCATGAGCCCGGCATTAGCCTGTTTATTCAGGTCGGTTGCCTGTTGTTCGAGCTGCGGCTTACCACCGAAATGCTGGCGCTTAAAAGGAATCCAGCCATCGGTCGCCAAAACGCCAAAACAGTCGAATACTATAGCCTGCACCATAGCTTCTAGTATACGGGGCTTCGGCAAAAGACTAAACGTCTGCAGTCAAGGTAATGTAATCAGGAATCTGACGTTGGAACAGCAAAATGATAGTATCAATTCGGCCTTTGAACGAGCCGATGTTACCGCACGAGGTTGACCAGAAGCGTTGAATAACACGGTCGCCGTCACGGACTTCCATGACATAGCGGTCACCTTCAGGGCAGTGGCCGCGCTCGTCCTTCAGGTTTTCTGTACTATCGCCTTTGTTGAAACCAGCAAGTTCAAGAGCACGCAGGAAGTTAGCGTAGGCCGTCGGATTGTTTGCATAAGTTTGCGAGCGAACAACAGCCCCTTCGTACCCCTGCTGGTACGACAGCTGGGAAGCGTCACGGCCAACAGTCATCACGATTTGGCGGTGAACTTGATCTGCCATCACGGGGCGGTCGATGGTCAGGCGTACTTCAGTCGAGGTGTTCGCGTACGAAACTAACTGCGGAGCACCGGTCTGAGGATCGGGCGCGTCTGATCCGCCTCTAAAAATTAGTATAAAGGCAAAGATGAGTAGAAAAATGGTAATTACAAATCCAGCTACGTATCGCATAAAACTATCCTACAAATATAAGCTTAAATATAATATCACAAGACTGGTAAAAATGCAATAGTTACCTCTGCCCCCACTAGGCTGCTCCCGTTTTGGAATGCGGGGCATCTACCGGTTTTGATTCAGGCGAACTCTTTTGCCGTAGATAAATACTCAGCAGCGCGATTGCAAACACTACCATGAATTCACTCTGCCAGTTTTGGAACGACTGGTACCAAAATTCGGATGTCGACATAAACTCCAGGGTACTGTCGCATTGCTCGTGGTGGACTTGGTTTTCCTCGCACGCCGCCCGCGCCCCTCCATAGCCATGCAGCCCAAACGCCAGCAGGAACAAGACCGTAAAGACAATACTGAGCGAGTTATGATACAGTTTGCGCGTCAGGCCGCCGTATCTAACTGGCCACGGCGTATGCGGGTCGGGGTCGCGAGTTGCCTGCTTTTCCTTGCGCTCGTCCTTTTTCTGCTCCGAAAGCGGCTTCGACTCGGCCGACCCCCTCTGGTATAAAAAAGCCGTCAAGAGCACGTACGACCCCATCTGCAAGAATTCACTCTCCCAGTTCTCGAACACGCCTTCTATAAATTCTCCCGTACCGAGATACTCGACATAGGAAATAATTGGCTGGCCATGCTCCCGTTGGTCTTGGTTATAAAAGCGATGGCCTGTAATGCTTTCGCCGAGTAAAAACGCAAAAAATAGTGCAAAGAGGACAATACTGAGTGAGTTGTTTTTGAGGAAGCTTTTCATGCCGAGCGGGCCTCTCCTTAGGCTGCCTCGAGTGTATATCAAATTAGTAAGCAGAATAGTTAAATTACTTACAAGCTTTGCGTGAATGACTCCGGATATTTTGCACTTAAGCGGTCTTTTGCTTCAGCCCGGGCTACCCACTCATAACGGAGGTGTTCGGAACTAATCGTAATTTTTGCCGAGTCATCTAGCATGACTTCATAGACAAGGAGCATCAGGCCTGCAGTGCGGGACTCTTCATACGGAATGCGATGCTTCGACAGAACCGGGGCTAGAAGCCGTACGACCGTGAAGTCTCTCAGGCCGATCTCCTCGTATATCTCACGTGCAAGGGTTTGCTGGATATCCTGCCCCTCCTGCATGCGCCCGCCAGGAATATCCCAGTACGGCTCTGTCGGACTCCGATGATGGGCCGTATCCGCCAGAAGTAGCAGAACTTCACCCGCCCGGTTGGTGATGAGCGCTTTGATACCGATATAAAATAACCCCTCACTATTCACTGACTTATCCCTTTCTCTGCGCTACACATTTGATAAAAGTGGATGGTCTGCATCAGTCCAAAAAGGTTTATTGACCGCACACCTTGCTCTTGTCAGGCAGAAGCGCAGTAACGGTTGGGTTGTCACAGAGCTGGCCTTGAATATCAATCGTTTGGCCGGCTTGCTGCTGCAGGTTATTTATCTTCTGCGAGGTGTCGTTGACAAAGGTGACGACTTTGAACAGTACGATACCTACCACTACCATGGAAGCTATGAAAAGCAGCGTAAAGAATAGCAATAATCTTTTAATGAATCGCAATTGCTTGAGCAATTGACGTGCGAGTACTTCATCCATTTGCAAAAACTCCTTGTCTATTTACCACTCGTCGTATTCTACATCGAGCTCAATCACATCACTATACAAGCAGGAAACATTTCTGGATGCAGGCTGCAACTCCTCATCATCCAATGACCAAGTTTTGCCATGAATGCGCCTAAGCCAAGTAGTAAGAAGTTCTGCTCGCCGCGGGTGGCTCGCCTGCTCATACTCATCGGCCATAGCTAGATAGGCGGCTTCACCATAAGCTGGAAAGGCAGTGTACATGGACGCATTCAACCGTTGTTCCACCATGGTAGCCAAGACTTTTTCTGCGCCCGTTTCCATCTTTGCGGCCATAAGATGGTCTACCGCCACCGGATGAGAACCATAGGCTATCGCCCACCCCAAGAGTTCAAGTTCAGCTTTGTAGGAGATGGCCTTTTTGACCTGTCGTTCACTCGGCATCATAACTTCAGGAATCGGGTTGTCATCCTCTGAAACGACAACCGGAAAGTGAGTTAACGGCTCGTCAAGCAAACGTTGAGACAGCAAGCTACCGGCATGAGACGGGCCAGTCTGGCCCTGATGCGGTGCATGCATGCGGAGTATGACACGATGCAGGACCTCATGTAGATAGACGTTTTCCTGATTAGGAGTACTACCTTCAAAGCTTTCAGGAGAGCTGAACATGTTACTGAGGGCCAAACGGTCAGCGCCCGCATCCAGATAGCCATAGGCATGTAATCCGCCAACCTCAAAGGCATCAACAGCTTCAATATCACTGCTTGATTCTATCACTTGCCGACAATACTCTATCGTGGAATCCTGGTACATTGATAGATTTGCGAGCTTTTTCAATCTGAGTAGAGAGGCGTCTATAAGCTGCGGCACATGCTCATTGAGAGCCTTTTGGTGCTCCTCGTTCCGAGTCGTATTCCAAAGGGCAAAAGCTGTTAACTGCCACGATGGAGATTTATAGAGTCTCCTCATAATATCTGATGTCCACGGTACTGGGCTGTCCTGCGGTGGCAGTCCAAGCGTTTCGTGCTGAAATACTTGGTTTATAGACCCAACTCGGCTTTGATCATCTGGACTTTTGGAATTGACACAACTGCCGATGGCAGCCCTTAACTCTCTTGCCCTGGCGTATGCCGTGTTTGACAAACGAACATCTGGAGCCGGAGTTCGAGATAAGGTTTCTGCTAGTTCATAGCCTAAAGGAACTCCGTCGCCAAATACAAGGACAGAACCGCGCGCATTCGTCTCGACTGAAGCCATAATGATAGTTATTATATAACATTATTGCTTGTTTGTAGATTGTGCTGTTTGTCGGTTCTTCCTTCGCCTTTTTCTTTGCCATAGTATACAGAGAGGTATGCTGTAAGTCTTCGGCGTCAGGTGCTAACACTCTTGGAAGTTAGTTGAACTTTGGCATAGATCGTCTCAGGCCAATATAGCCGAGATCACGAACAATTTCCTGGGAAATGCCCGGGATAAATTCCCGTCCAAAGCCGCGGTTGAGCAGGACGACATTACTCTCGGGCATGCCATTTGCAAAAAATTCCGCATCATCCACGCCTTGCCGCACGTAATTGTCACCATCGTCATCCGCAATTAACGTAAGTGCCTCTGCCATATATTCCCCCATAAGCGCTTTAGCTTGAGCCCACACCAAGGCTGCCGCGCACCTCAGCCTCGTTTCAGGCGTACTATAGCTTATGCAGATGCATCCAGTAGTGAGAATTCTTATGGCTAAAGCGTGAGTCCCTAAAGTTCGCCCCAATTGCTCGCAATCGTCGCGTCGACGTCAAGCCGCACGGGCAGCTTATAAATGTTTTGCATCGTGTCTTTCAGCAACCGGCTGATGTCGTCAGCCTGGTTAGCCTTGCATTCGACAAGTATGGAGTCGTGGATCTGCAGGAGCTGCCTAGCCCCATCTGGCAGCCGTTCATCAACGGCAATCATCGCTAGTTTCATAAGGTCGGCTTCCGTGCCCTGGATAGGCATGTTGATCGCTGCCCGTTCTGCACCCTGCCGCACGATGAAGTTGCTCGAGTGGATATCTGGCATTGGCCGGCGGCGTCCAAGCAGCGTTTCGACGTAGCCTTGCTGCCGGGCCAGCTCCTTGGTCTTGTCCATGTAGTCAAACAAGGGCTTTCGAACTTTCTTGTAGCGCTCGATGAAGCTCACAGCCTGCTCGCGGTTCATACCAGTAGCAATACTCAGGCCGTGCGGGCTCATGCCGTATAAAATACCGAAGTTGATCGTCTTTGCGGCGCTGCGCATTGTTTTGGTGACGTCTTCAGGCTGACGGCCATAGACCAGCGCGGCTGTCGCCGTATGGATGTCGGCGCCGCGGTTGAACATATCAATCAGCTCTTGGTCCTCGGCCATTACCGCAGCCAGTCTCAGCTCAAACTGTGAGTAATCGGCGCTGACTAGCAAGTTGCCCGGCGAGGAGACAAATGCCGTCCGGATACGCCGGCCCAGGTCAGTTCGCGTCGGAATGTTTTGGAGATTCGGATCGGTTGAGCTGAGCCGACCGGTTTGGGCGACCGTCAGGTTGAAAGTCGTATGGACGCGGCTATCGGCATCAACGAGTTTTGGCAAGGTATCGACATAGGTGTTCTTGAGCTTCGCCACTTCGCGGTACTGGGTGATAAGGTCGATGATTGGGTGCTTGCCGCGCAGCTTATCGAGCTCACTAGCGGCCGTTGAGTAGCCCGTCTTTCCTTTCTTGATGCCGCCCGTCGACAAACCGAGCTTCGTAAACAGCACCTCGGCGAGCTGGCTCGGGCTCCCCAGATTGACCTCGCCACCGGCGTAGTCGTAAATCTGGTGCTCCAGGTCAAAGACGGCATGGTCAATTTCAACTGCAAAGTTTTTCAGATAATCGGTATCGAGCCGGATGCCTTCATATTCCATACCGGCCAGGACTGGAATCACCGGCCACTCAACGGTTTTGGAGAGTTCGGCTATTTCTGGCAAATCAGTCAGCTGTTTGGCTTGGTGTTCGTAAAGAC
>DATHYB010000107.1:0-4756 GCA_035459365.1 Candidatus Limnocylindrales bacterium | reverse complement strand
TTCACGATATACGCCACTGATGCAGACATCCGGATCAGTGGACGTCGGCTTCGTTTCAGTCGAAGACGGCGCCTATGTCGGCATCGCGACCAGCCAAAGCGGCGAACTTGATATCTTTGGACATGATATGGTTCTTCGCTGTCCAAAAAGCAGCATACAAACCACAGGACTGCCTATTGCCCGAATAGAAACTATCGACGACCAAACCATAGGCAGCGATCTGCAAGGCGCGCTCAGTGTCGGACCACTGGTACGAGACTCAGGATATGATGACCATCCTCTAAATGCTGATGCATCGCTTGGCAGCAAGCCGCCTTTTTCCAACCGGCCGCTAGCCCGAACCCTACTTTTTGAAACAACAGACAGTAGAGTACATATGCAGCTCATGGACGGCCGGCCCGGCAGTGCAGCCTTTAGCGGTGTCACGCCGACAGAAGCGACGGATATTATATTAGAGGAAAATGATATAACATGGGGCTGCTTCCTCGATCCCGGACAAACTGCCAAACTCTGCATCCAAGACGAAAGTGGCATACGGAGCTTCGGGAATCATCATTATCTAAAATGGCCCGCTAGGTCCGGCCAGTCATATTTGTGGTCGCCGCAACACGGAAGGCCAACTGCAAGCATTCTAGGAGTAGAATAGTCCTATGACATATACTTCACGCAGCGACTTCCCGGACACTTTCCCTGATACAAAAACTCAGTACTGTTGGCAATGCAAAGCAACTGGCGTATCGAAAGTCGGCACTGATCCCGTCAAGTACCAGTGCGAAACGTGCAGTGCAGTCTCAGATCGTGTTTTGATATATGATCCGAACATGCAGATGTATTTCGACGAACAGGAGCGGTTAGTACACGAGAGCTGCGGCGTTTTTATTATGCGGGGCGACGGCAAAATACTACTTTTCCAGCGAACGAAATTTCCGTATCTGCTGACAATACCGGCCGGACATATAGAGCAGGGCGAGGAGCCGCTTGCAGCCGCCAAAAGAGAATCCGAGGAAGAAGTGGGCATCAAAGCGGATAATCTGACAGTGCTATTTGACGGCACTATAGAGGGCGACTCATGTCTCGGCGGTGCCGATATTCATAACTGGCATGCATATACACAAAAAATAACTGATGGCGCTGATGTTGTACTCGACGAAGAAGGCTCTGATTGGGGTTGGTACGACCGGTCGGAACTATCGAGCGCGAATACCGTACAGCCGGTTTTATACATTCTTGAACACTCTTAAAGTGCCTGCGTCTTTTATTGACGTGAACGCTAATTGCTGTTATTATCTCTTTCAGCTTCATTGAGCGCACGTTCGCTCTGAGGTACCTTGACAGACAGATATTATAATTGAAAAGCACGAGATGCGCTGCCAGCCTACCGCCGTAGTTTGACAGCGCATCTTTTGCGTACAAGAAACACCATCTCGGATCCGCGAAACCACTCGTCTGCAGAGAAGTGAGGCAACACCCGTGACCGCTCAGCTCAACCTCGACCCGTCGTTCCAGGCCTTCACCAAGGACCTGAGCACGATGCCAGAAGCACACGGACTCGGCAACACCCTGACCTTCGACCCCGCAGCAGCACCCGGCTACGACATCCTCATCCAGGAGGGCACCGTCATGACGACCAACCCCGGCAACCTGGTCAAGCCGATCTCCGCCGCGCTGGCGCACGAGCTCGACCAGCTCGACAGGGTGCTCTGGCAGTTCGGCAACGACGCGGCACTGGACGACATCCTGTACGTCCCACTCCAGGGCGGTCACAGCCAGCCGGCCAGCAGCCTCGTCGACTTCGACGTGCCAACCCAGGCCTCGGCCAGCACGAGCGAGTCCCACACCCTGCCCGAGTAGCTCGGCGCCAGCGGCACTTCGCACTGATCCCGATCCCCTGCAACTCCGAGAGGAGGTGACCATGACAGAGAGATAAGGTAAGAACCTTGATGTCACGGGATCCGTCCTGTGTTTTCTTGTTTCTTATTTTATCTGTCTGTCATGTTCGCTTTAATACTGTACGGTATTACTGATGAGCCGAAAACGGCGAAAGCGAAGTTGTAACACAATCTACCCCGGTACGCGCAGTCGCTCGCGGGCGCGGGTGAACATATGCCTGATGTTGGCTTTGGCGACTGGGTCGAGTATAGCTTGGATGTCAGATTCGTAGAAACGGGACTCGAGAACTGGAGTCACCTGACCATACTTGTATTCAAGGTGCGCCAGGCGGGCAGTCGTGACACTCGGATCGCGGTAAGTTATACCCAAGCCGTTATCACCCCAATCAGCGAGCTTCCCAAAAAAGACATCGGGTATCCGTATTTTGAGGGCGACATGCTCAACATACTGGTCAATTTTTTCTTGATAGCTCAGCATCCGATCCTGGGGCCGGGGCGGGTTAGTCATGCCTTCCACCATGCGGGCGACTCGGGGTGAGAATTGTGTAGCTATATGTTCAAAAGCACGTTGCTGCTTGAGCAGGGGATCTTGATGAATTTCGACTTCTAATGGCGCCTTGATAGTCCCAAAAAAGCTGTAGCAGAGTAATTCATCAGGCCGGTTTTCGACACTATCGTGCAGTAGTAAGCCTGCAACCGGCTCGGCTTCAGTGATATGAAAATACTTCACCATTCGGGCCGTACTTCGCAGCAGATGGTAGTTGTACGGCTGACCGCGATGAATATCATCTTGATGTATGGTTCGGCCAATACTTTCAGCGGCAACGACCATGTTCCGCTCACGCCGTGACCAATGCTGTCCGGCGTCAAGAATTGTTTGGAGCAGGGCTAATTCCGACATGTGCTTTAGGCCGTGCTGCTCGGGAATCTGCACTGGTTGGTATTCGGGACGCGGCAAGCCTTCCATACCTTGTTGATATCATACAAAGTATTAAGCTGACAACACCTCACACTGGTAGATAGGGTATAGAAGCAGCCGCTACTCACTCCCGTTCGACAAGCGCCAGCAGTGGTAAGTTTTGTTAGTTTCAATACGCTTTACGTGGTAACCTTTGACGACTTCAGTTTCAGTCACAATTGGTCCTGGGCAGTCATAGGTTTGAGCCATTTCATCGCCGGTCCGCTTATCCCAGTAGCGCGCCGAGTTTATAGAAATCTCTTCTGGCTCCTGAAATAAATTGCCAGCCGTATCATACGTATCGCGCAAGATTCGTACGTTCTCTATGTTTGGACAATGTTCGAAGCACTCACGGGACATGCAGATATTCCTCTCTAGGATCATCATAAACCCGCCCACCGTCAAGGGCAAGTCAGTTGTCAGATCGCGCCACAAAAAAACCTCCCTGGACGGGAGGTTCCTTACGCGGTAGTCACGTATGTTACTGAGAGGGCGCTGACTGCGGTGTCGTGGGAGTCGTTGTAGTCGGTGCGTTCGTGTCGTCTTGATCTACACCATCAGGGCCGGCGTCAATAGCCTGGCCGGCATCTTGGGCTTTCTGCCCGGCCTGATTAGCAGCATCTCCGGCCTTTTCTTCAACTTGGTTGGTTGTCTGCTGCGCCGCATCTCTAACGTTAGCGCCGGTGCGGTTGAAGGCGGAGTATGCCAAACCAAGCGCCACCAGTGAAAGCAGCAAGGCAAGCCAGGCTGCTATTCGTGACAGAGCATGTGATTTCTGTTTACCTACTGCGTGTGATCCATCTGTGTCCATGTGAAGTTCTCCATTTAGTTATTTCACTTAACCAAGTGTAGGGAAGCAGTCGGAGCTCGTCTGTTGGTTATTTGATAGCCCACCTACGGCTAAACTAGTTAAATGAGTACTATGAATTTGGCTGCCAAACCATACTTTGATCAAGCTGACTTGCAGGGCGTCGATGACGTCTTACTGGCACTTGAAAACCTGGGGCACAATTTGCCTCAGAAGCAGCTCGCTATGCTCGATAATTTCAATAAAACGTATTTGATCATAACTCGCAATGTCCGCCAGCAACTCCGTAAGGGAGCCTTTGAGCACCCGGATTTTTTACATCAATTCGATACTCGCTTCGCCTATTATTATCTGCGAGCCCTCAAGGGTTACCTGCAGAACCAAGAGATCCCGCGGGCTTGGCGGCGTGCGTTCCGTACGGCCCGCCACCGGTATGCTTCGCCATTTGTCTGCATGGCCCTCGGCGTAAACGCGCACGTCAATAATGATATTGCGCAGGTTCTACGAGACTGCAAGGCTACTAAACAGCATTACCGCGACTATCGGCTCGTCAACTCAATTATCAAGGATAGTCTGGACGAGGTGATAGACCTGTTCCGCGGGCAAGACCGATTACTCAGTCCTCACCGGCGCCTGCTGCGGCCCATTTTCAAAGCCGGTATGGCCCAGCTGGTCAAAATTTGGCGCTTCACAGCCTGGCGCAAGTTCCGCAAGCTACAACGCCGTGAGCTCAGCGTACCGCGCCTCGAAACTCGCGCCGATAAAGTAGGTAAGGGAATTGCCAAGCTGCCGATTTAGCACGATTCACCAGGGTAGGTGGCGTATACTAGTGCTGCAATGAAACAACTATACTCTCAGACGCTTCTGAACCGTTACCCCATCATTTCTGACCAGATCAAACGGCCGGCACTCGAAGTAGTCTTAGGCGAACTAGAGCGGGTCCTAGAGGCCAATACACCAGGTGCAGTGGTAGAATTCGGCTGCTATATCGGCACGACCAGCCTGTTTCTGCGGCGTCTCATTGACGGCAGCTACGAGTCGCATCGGGAACTACATGTCTACGATTCTTTCGCCGGTTTGCCGCCTAAAACACCACACGAT
>DATHYB010000106.1:0-5317 GCA_035459365.1 Candidatus Limnocylindrales bacterium | reverse complement strand
CATCATTTTTGTGGATGAAATTGACGCCGTCGGCCGCCGCCGTGGCAGTGGTATGGGTGGTGGGCACGACGAGCGTGAGCAGACTTTGAACCAGATATTGGTTGAGATGGACGGCTTTGAGCAGGGACAGAATGTCATCGTCCTGGCTGCGACCAACCGGGCTGACGTGCTTGACCCGGCACTGCTGCGTCCGGGCCGCTTTGACCGCCGTGTGAACATTGGTTTGCCGGACCGCCAAGACCGGGAAGCTATCCTGAAGATTCACTTTGCCAAGAAGCCGATCAGCAAAGCCGTAGATATTGATGCGCTCGCCGCCAAGTCAGCTGGCTCCTCTGGTGCAGACCTGGCAAACATTGCCAATGAATCGGCTATCATTGCTGCCCGCCACAACCATGCTGAGATTACCCAGGGTGATGTGACGGAAGCCTTTGAACGCGTCGCAATTGGACCAGAGCGCAAGAGCAAGATCATGACTGAAGCTGACAAAGTGACAACTGCCTATCATGAAGCTGGCCATGCGCTCGTTGGCCACGTGCTGCCTGATAGTGACCCAGTGCACAAGGTGACAATTATCCCTCGAGGCGGTACCGGCGGTGTAACCTGGTTCTTGCCGCCTGAGGACAAGGTATATACGTCATTGATTGAATTCAAGGACGTCCTGGCGCGAGCTCTTGGCGGGCGCATCGCCGAAGAAGTTATCCTCGGCCGTGACCGGATTACGACGGGTGGTGGCAATGACCTCCAAAAAGCGGCGGAAATTGCCCGCGACATGGTTATCAACCAGGGTATGGGTAAGAAGCTGCGAGACCAGGTCTTCCATGTTGACGAGGGCATGATGATGGAACGTCTGGTGCACGAAAAAACATACTCGGATGAAACCGCCAAGGTCATTGACGATGAAGTTGAAGCCCTTATCACTGAAGCAGGTGAACGCGCC
Organism: Candidatus Limnocylindrales bacterium; assembly: GCA_035459365.1. Classification (GTDB taxonomy): domain Bacteria; phylum Patescibacteriota; class Saccharimonadia; order Saccharimonadales; family UBA4665; genus UBA4665. The sequence goes on along the minus strand of DATHYB010000106.1, from coordinate 4,380 downwards.
CGTGCTGTTATCCGGGCAAACATGGACAAGCTTGAGGCGCTCAAGGACCGGTTGCTGCAGAAGGAAACGGTTGATGCTGACGAGGTTCTCGAAGTCTTTGAGGGTGCTCGGCTGCCTCAATCGGCTGCGCTCTATTAGTGCGAAGCTTGAGATGTAGCGTTCCTGTCGCTGACAGGAACGCTACATCTCAAGCTTGCAACTCTAAGCATAAACAGCGACAATACTTACACGTCTCTGTACGTTTTAGAAACTTATGAGAAACTTTCTTTCTCGCTCTGAATCAACCAACCGCGCCCCTGATGGGGGCGTTGTTTTGCTGTTGCAGGTTCCACGGACCAACGACAAAAAGGAGCTCGCCGCCGAGCAAATGTTCGCCAGTCTCTACGGTCTACTGACAATCCCTGCCCATGGCTTGTTCGCAACGACACTGCGCGAACGGATCAGCTTCGAGATTGCTGTTATTCGCAAGCGGATCGGCTTTTATGTTTGGGTTCCTGAATACCTCAAAACGTTTGTTGAAGAACAGATGTATGCCCAATATCCATCAGTGCAGATATCGGAAGTACCTGATTACACATTCGAGACGCCGAAAGCCCAGGTGACACTGGCTACTGAGCTTAAGTACACGGCACCAGATGTTTTGCCGATCAAAACATTCCAAAGTTTCGAGGTTGACCCACTGGCTGCAATTACGGCAACGCTAGCGAAATTCGAAGACCATGAGGAAGCCTGGCTGCAATTGATCATTAAACCAGCTCCCCAGAACTGGCACCGCAAGAGTGAGCGCTACATTGCCCGGCGCCGAGGTGGCGGCTCGGCATCCATGTCCGGTCTGGTAACTGCACTGTGGACGCCGCCAACTGTCAAAACCGATAGTTCAAAACCGGCTGAATACGACCAGATCCGAGCCCGTGGTGCCGAGGAAAAGAGCCAGAAACTTGCGTTCGAAGTCCAGCTTCGCGTCGTCTACCGTGGCAATACGCATCTGCCGGCCGCAAAACTCCGCATGCAGTCGATCCTGGCCAGCTACAAGCAGTTCAATACAACCTATCTCAATGGGTTCGAGCATCGTCGAATCGCCGACGATCCGTTCGTGCAAGCCTTGTACCAGAAACGTCTGTTCAATAACCGGGGCTACATTGCCAACATAGAGGAAGTGGCGACCCTGTATCACTTGCCGCACACTTCAGTCGAGACGCCCTATATTTTGTGGGCTTCATCGCAGACGGCGGAGCCGCCGGCAAACATACCTGTTGTAAACAACGAGTTCCGGCATGACCTCAGCCCTGTCGCTACCACTAACTTCCGCGGTCACAACACCATGTTTGGCATGCCTCGCTCCGACCGCAATCGCCATGTCTATATTATTGGGCAGACTGGTGTTGGTAAGTCGGGGTTACTTGAGCTGATGACTATCTCCGATATTTATAGCCCGTATGGTTTCGCAGTGATAGACCCCCACGGCGACTACGCGATTGATATATTGCGGCGGATCCCAGCTGAGCGGGCCGATGACGTCATCTACTTCAACCCGGCGGATACCGACTTCCCAATGGCCTTTAATCCCATGGAAGTAACTGACCCCAAGCTTAAGTCGCATACTGCCTCTGAACTTATCGGTGTGCTGAAGCGGATGTTCGAGAGTTGGGGGCCGCGGCTGGAGTATATCCTCCGTTACAGCCTGCTGGCGCTGCTCGACTATCCACAGGCTACTATGCTCGACATCACGCGTATCCTAACTGATAAGCAGTTCAGAAACGAAGTGCTGCGCTACGTCCAAGATCCCGTCGTCAAAAACTTCTGGACCGTTGAATTCGCCAGCTGGAATGATAAATTCGCAGCTGAGGCCGTGGCGCCGGTGCTCAACAAGGTTGGTGCCTTCACGGCTAATCCCCTGGTCCGCAACATCATTGGCCAGCCGAAGAGTAGTTTTAATATTCGTCAGATTATGGACGAGCACAAGATCTTGCTTGTTAATCTTTCACGCGGCCTCCTTGGCGAAGATAATGCCTCGCTGCTCGGGGCTCTGCTCGTTACCAAGATTCAGCTGGCTGCTATGAGCCGGGCAGATATTCCGGCGTCACAGCGTACACCTTTTTACCTCTATGTCGACGAGTTCCAAAACTTCGCTACTGACAGTTTTGCGACCATTCTGTCGGAGGCCCGTAAGTACGGCCTAAACCTCACGGTTGCCAACCAATACACTGCCCAAATGGCTCCCGAGGTTAAGGATGCTGTCTTTGGTAACGTCGGTACGATTATTGCCTTCCGGATGGGTGCGGATGATGCCCGCGTTATGCTGCGCTATTTTGATCCGCGCTTTGGTGAGTATGACCTGGTGCATATGCATAACCGTCATTTTGTAGTTTCTATGACAATTGAAGGAGAAAAAACCCCTGCCTTTTCGGCCATCAGCCTCAATCTGCCGCCGCAGCGGGCTGACTTCAGTGAAGCTATTATCAACCACAGCCGTGCACTGTATGGCTCGTCACGAGATTATGTCGAACGCTACATTGCCGACCGCTACCATTTAGAAGCTTCAGTAAAGGGACCGACTCCCGCGCCAAAACGGGAAGCCGCTCGACCGGCCAAACCAGTACTTCCACGGCAGGCTGAGCTAAAGCAAATTGCTGCTGAAGAAGTACCAACACGAGAAGCGACATCGAAACCTGTCTCACAATCGGTTGTCCTGCAATCCGACGCGGCACATGTGCCACTTCGTGCCGTCAGTGCGGGGGAGGTCCAAGGTGAGTTGAAAATCCGGCATTCAGAGTCTATGCCTGCTACCAAATCCGCACAGGAGCATCAGCAAGGCCACTCATCAACCCAAGCGCTCAAACCTCAGGCCCGGCAGCCCGCCCAATCGCCCACTGAGCAGAAAGAAAAAAAAGTTTCGGGGCCAGAATTACTGCTCGAATCGGCACAAGCAGTCCCAAGCCCTTCGCCGAAACGAAAACGTACCCGCCGCCGCAAACGCACCAAAGCCGTCGCCCCGCCACCATCAGATGCCGTTCGAGAACTGCCAACAAATAGTGTTATCAGCCTCAAGTAGTGTCCGTGCATAAGGCCCTTCAGACTTGCCATTTTAGCTATCGTGGCCGCCTCCGGTCCTTTATACTTAGTACCGAGCTAGGGCCAGTCACACGACGGGCGCTCCAGATATGAGCACAAAACAGACGACCAAGCAGTCAAAGCGTATTTCTATCGGCAATGTTGCTGGTCTTCTTGTGGCTGCTGCCCTCATTGGTCAGGTGCTGGGATTCCTGCGTACCAAACTGATCAACGCCAACTTTGACAACCCGGCAACGCCGGTATCTGAGCGCGCTGGTGTCTACTTTGCTGCTTTTAACATCCCAGACTTTTTCTTTTATACCATTGCAGCCGGAGCGCTCGGCGTCGCGGTGATGCCGTACTTAGCCGACCATTTACACAAGGGCGATAAGCGCGGTATGTGGGAGCTGTCGAACAGTATCTTGAACTTGCTGGCGATCATCATGCTCATCGTTGGTATTTTTATATTGATTTTTGCCCATCCGCTGATCGACCTGCTGGTGCACGATGGTCTGACTCCCGACCAGAAGTATAATGCCGCGACGATCATGCGCTTTTTGGCGCTGAACCCATTCCTGTTTACGGTAGCGGGTATTCTGACCAGTGCCCAACAGACGATGGGACGGTTCTTCTTTTATGCAGTTGCGCCGCTGTTTTATAACGTCAGTATTATCATTAGTATCTATGTCTTCAAGGACACTGAAATCGGGATCGTCGGGCTAGGCATTGGCGCGTTAGCCGGTGGTATCTTGCAACTCTTGATTGTCTGTCTCGGCTTGATTGGGACAGACTTCCACTACCGTCCGAAGATTATCTGGCGCAGCCGGGACTTCAAGGCAATGCTCCGGCAGCTGCCGTCGCGCTCACTCGATCAAGGTGTTGACCAGGTTCAAAGTATTGTTGATACCCGGTTTGCGGCAACCATTGGCGGTGCGGCCGGAATCAGTAACTACAACAATGCCTATATTTTGCACACGGCACCCATCCTGCTGCTGGGAACGGCTATCTCGACGGCTGCATTCCCACGGCTCAATGCCCGCTTGGCCGAAGGCAAGGTCGACCGCTTCCGTTCAGAATTTCTGAAAACGCTCAGGGTACTGGTCTGGCTGACGATTCCAGTTGTCATCGTCGCGTTTTATGCTCGAGGCTACTTGGCTCGTTTGATCTTCAGCCAAAATGCCCCTGATATTGCGCTATTATTTGGATTTTTGACGGTTGCCATCTTCTTCCGCACCGTATACGCGATCATCTCACGCTGGTTTTATGCCCAGAAGGATACCTGGACGCCGCTCGTCGTTTCAATCTTCATCATCGTTCTGAATATTATTC
>DATHYB010000105.1:0-3765 GCA_035459365.1 Candidatus Limnocylindrales bacterium | reverse complement strand
GCAGGCGCAAGCTACCGAGGTCAGTTCGAAGAACGACTGAAAGGCGTTCTGAAAGAAGTCGAAGACGCGAGTGGCGAAATCATTCTGTTCATTGATGAGCTTCATACTATCGTCGGCGCCGGTGCAGCCGAAGGCGCAGTCGACGCCGCGAACATGCTTAAACCGCTCTTAGCCCGTGGCAAATTACACTTGATTGGGGCAACTACTCTCAATGAATATCGCCAGCATATAGAGAAAGATGCGGCACTAGAACGACGATTTCAACCCGTCTATGTTGGCGAGCCGACTCTTGATGACACAATTGCTATCCTCCGCGGATTGCAAGAGAAATATGAAGTGCATCACGGCGTCAAAATCACAGACGAGGCATTACTGGCTGCGGGCCGGTTGAGTGACCGCTACATCTCTGAGCGCTTTTTACCGGATAAAGCAGTTGACCTGATGGACGAGGCTACTTCAGGACTCAAAATGCAACTTGAGTCAATGCCGATTGAGCTTGACCGTTTGAAGCGGCGGATTATGCAGCTCGAAATGGAACGGACCGCGCTCAAAAAAGATAAATCTGAGCAGGCTAAAACTCGCAAGGTAGAGATCGAATCTGAAATTGACCGGCTTAAAGATGAAGCTCAAGTACTCGAGACACAGTGGTCACATGAAAAAGCAATTATATCCAAGATCAATACAGCAAACGAACAGCTTGAAACGCTCCGTACCCAGCTAGAACTCGCCGAACGTGAAGCAGACCTTGCACGGGCAAGCCGGATTAAGTACGGCGAAATACCAGAGGCAGAAAAACAACTCCAAGCTGCTCGGGAAAGACTGAATACTATCCCGGCCGAGAAACGACTCCTCCGCGAAGAAGTAACTGCAGAAGATATTGCGGCTGTTATCGGCCGATGGACGGGCATTCCAGTGGAACGACTCATGGAAAGCGAGAGCAACAAATTAGCCCAGCTCGAAGCTGAGCTCGGTTCCCGGGTTATTGGCCAGGAGCGCGCCGTGACTGCTGTTGCGAATGCCATTCGAAGGTCACGTGCCGGCATTTCTGATCGCAACCGGCCAATTGGATCATTTCTCTTCTTAGGACCTACTGGCGTCGGTAAGACGGAGCTGGCCAAAGCTCTCGCCCAGCAGCTTTTTGATGATGAGCACGCCCTGCTGCGCATCGACATGAGCGAGTATATGGAGCAGCATGCCGTATCGCGTCTGATTGGATCTCCGCCTGGATATGTCGGCTATGAGCAAGGCGGACAACTAACCGAAGCCGTGCGTCGGCGTCCGTATTCAGTCATCCTGTTCGACGAGGTCGAAAAGGCGCATCCGGATGTCTTCCATGCACTCCTGCAGGTCCTCGATGACGGCCGTCTGACCGACGGTCAAGGACGAACTGTAGACTTTACGAATACGATCATCATCATGACCAGCAATCTAGGCTCTGAATTTATTCAAAACTTTGACGGTACTGACCAGGACAAGTTAGAACAGCAGCTTCAGGCAGCCCTCCGAGCGCATTTCCGCCCAGAGTTTCTGAATCGTATTGATGATATTGTCATCTTTGAGCGCATTACTGAGGATAAAATGTCAGCAATAGTTGAGATTCAACTTGCGAGAGTGTCAGAACTACTACGGACAAACAAACAGATTGAGCTTGATGTGGACGCATCAGTAAAACAGCTGCTGGCCGAGCGCGGTTATGATCCGGCTTTTGGAGCTCGCCCACTCAGGCGCCTCATTCAAACAACTTTGCTTGACCCATTAGCACTAGAGCTCATTCGGGGCACCATCAGGGACGGTCAACGGGTAGCTGTGTCTGTCTCATCTGATGGGCATATTGTGTTCAAAACCGACTAGACTGGCTCAGTGCCGTCGCTATTGATTGATTCAAGTTCATGCAGCGACCCATCAGCAAGAAAGGCGGTCAGCGTATAGACTTGACAGTCCTGGCCACCTCCTCCGCAGCCACGCACATCGTAGCCGTACTGGGTTTTTGTAGCTGTTTTTATGAGGATACTAGCCGTACCTGTGGGGTCTACAAATGCCTGCGTATCCGCACCTTTCATGTTCTTACTCCGCCAGGCAGTATCATTGATCTCTGCCAGCGTCGGGTAGCGGCCTGCCGCCGCGTAATAGGTCTCGAGCTGCGACTGCAATGCTCTCATATCCGTCTTGCGCTCTGTGTCCTGCGCCTTGGCCTGTATACTTCCCGGCCTGCCCGGTTGCGCCGGTTGGCCTACGGTCTGAATGGCAGGATCACCGTACGGATTAGACGGGTCAAGTCCCAGCTGCTTGAGGACAGCCTGAATCGGCACCGTTGTTTTTGGCCGCTCGATAGTCACAACACCCTTGTACGGCTTGAAGGTTAGCTGGGCTTTGATCGCAAAGTCATCCTCGCCGTCACCGGCAAAATCGACTGATGCAGTAGTAGTGTCAGTCTTTTGATTAACCTTTAGGTCGATACGCCCGTGGTACTCGTCGGACTTGCTCTGGATGACCACAAACAGTGGTATCTCGTCGCCGCCGCTGTAGCTTTGGCCGATTTCGACGTAGTCCTGACGTTCTTTCTGATCAGTAATGCGGATTTTGTGGATCAGCTTGTACTTGCGATCAATCCACATGTCAAAGGTGTCCTTTTCGTCAATTGATTCTGCCGCATCACGCTTGCAACTTTCCAAAGAATCTTTTTTGTCTTGTTCCACTCTTTCGGCGTCAGCCCACGGGAGTTTGAGGTATGCTTTGGATGACATGATGCGCTCAGTGAGCGCCGTACAGAAGCGAACTGCGTTTTCTTTGTTGAGACTGACTTTATAGTGATGCGCCGACACATTCCCGAGCTTCTCGGTGGCTACAAAGCTTTTACGTACCAGTACCGACTTTGATTCGTCAGAAGTGAGGACATACTCGCGCGTCGTATCGGTGATAATCTTTCCGAGTTCAGCGGCGTCCTGGTGAGTCAGCTCTTCGCGCTTCAGCTCCTCGGCCTCTTCGGCCGGCAAGAAACTCGCAATGTAGTCTGACGATACAGTTATCCATTTGCCCTCATAACTACTTGCAGCCGGGAGGTAAGCGTCCGCACCCAGGGCAGCCAGGCCGGTATACTTAAAGAAGATATCCGGATACTCTTTACCTGCGGGGATGTCTGTCAAAAGATTCATGGCGACCTTCTGGTCGGCGCCACTCTGATCTTTGAGCTGTATAGTGAATGTATTATCGCTCGTCGTCTGGCTATAGCTTGAAGCTACCGCACCCTTAAAAACTTGGTCTTGGCTCCTTATCTCCATGTTCCCCGACAGAGACGTGGACTCAAAGGCCTGGGCAGTTTCTTTGTCAGTTGCTTCAGTCATAAGCGTAGTCAAGACGGTTCCTGAACGCTCCATTCCGGTGGCCCAGACATTTTCGGGCTTGTTGGGAATGTAATAGCCAAATACGTATCCTGCACTACCGAGCAGAAGGGCTACTGTGGCCGCGGCACCAAGAATTAGATTACGCTTACGGCGGGAGCGCTGCGGCGGGCTAACGACTGGTCCGTCTGCATAGACTACTGCCGGTTGAGATAGATTACCGAGCGGCGCCAAAGGATGGTTATTTGGCAGCGGGGACTGAGATGTCTGGCTATACTCCGAGTGGTCTGACGGCTCCTGAACTGAAATTGATTGCGGCTGCTGGTATTCTGACGAAGGAGCCGGCTGGTATTCTTGCTGAGGAGCCGACTGTTCTGAAGCGAATGGCCGGACAGGAGTCGGCTCTAGAGCAAGTGGCTGCACCGCC
>DATHYB010000104.1:0-15611 GCA_035459365.1 Candidatus Limnocylindrales bacterium | reverse complement strand
ATCTTGCTGTTGAGGTACGTTGGGTTATTGTGGCGCGGATTGCGACTCCCCCAGTTCGAGAAGCCGTAGCTGAATGAACTGTAGGCATCAACCTGCGCGTCATAATTAAGGAATGTCGGAACAAACGCTACTGGAATGCCTTTGGCCTTCATAGAGGCAATAAAGTTTTTCCAGTAGGTGGCAGAATAGGTTTCTGGTTTGAACGGTGATACGACCACCCGGCCATCAGACAGTTTGTAAATGTTCTTATTGTACGTCGGGTCTTTGACGAGAGAAGCTATGTTGGTGGCCAGCGACTCATAGCCTTTGGCAGCAGCCGAACCGTTGCCATCAGGCATCAGGACAAGTTTGAAGTTCGGATCGACGAGTGGTGCAGCCTTCAATAGGATTTTGAAACGTTCCCAGTTTTGGTTACCGTCGCCACTGCCCAGTATATCCACAGTGAAACCATCTAGACCAGCTTGGCTGGCCCGCCGGACTTCCATCTTCATGTCCTCGAGCGCCCATGAAGTGGATGCTATCACTGGCCGCGGCAATGGACGTTCGCGGAGGAAGCCGCCGTAGGAGGCGTGTTTACCACTCTCCCCATTGATAGTCAGGAAGTTACGCTGGTAGTAATCGACGCTCGCATCTTTGTTGTCTAGAGATATAGGATACGGGGTAAAGTAGTGCGCAAACACTTTGCGCGGTGACGCGTCGAGCTGCGAAGCCGACGGCATGTCGAATGGCAGTGGATTCGTGGCTTTGACAGGTACAACTGAAGCTCGAGATCCTTGCTGCAAATACGCACCGGCAATCGAGATTGTCCCGACCGCCAACAGGCCGACCGCTAATGACGCAGCGCGCATTGTGAGGAGTTTTGTTTCCAGCTTTGTATACAAATCTTTGATATTTATGTTCATATAGTTCCCGACCACACGTTAATAGTACTTATGTATATCATAACAAAACGTTTATGTTAATCCAGCACAAAATGCATACGGTTACATAATATCTTTTTGAAATAGGCCGAATGGCACGAAAGATACAGGCTGCTACTACTGAGCAACGGCAGTTTTCGCAGGCGCCCTGCCGCTTGCGTTATGCAGATGGTGCAGCAGTTCATCCGCACTTTCGGCGGCCATCAGTTGTTCGCGCAGCTCTTTGGCGCCATCAAAGCCATTGATGTAGACTTTGCAGAATTTATTTAACGTGTGGATGCGCCGTTCACCGTGCTGCCAGGTATCCGCAAACAGCTGGACCTGCCGCTTATACAAGTCAATTCGGTCCTGCCGGCTCAGCGATTCCCACGGGCTATCAGCGGCAAACAGATACGGATCTTGGAAAATACCACGACCCACCATAATGCCGTCTAGCCCATACTGCCGGGCAAGCTGCTCACCCTGCTGCCGGCTGAGGACATCACCGTTACCCACGATGAGCGTATCGGGCGCTACCCGATCACGCAGCTCACGGACCTCGCCAATTACCTCCCAGTGCGCCGGCACCAAACTCATTTCTTTGCGTGTCCGGCCATGGACGGTCAACATGTCCAAGCTATGCTCAAGCAGGAATTCATGCCAGGTGAGGTCGATAGTACTGAAACCAAGCCGGGTTTTGACGCTGACTGGCAGCCGTCCAGCTACGCCTGCTTGTGTTGCTTTGATAATCTCAGATGCCAGCGGCCGGTTGTTTATGAGGGCACTGCATGTCCCATTGGCAACAACGTTTTTTTCCGGGCAGCCCATGTTGATATCCACACCGGCAAAACCCATATCCACCAGTTCCTGTGCCGTCTTATAGAAGTTGTCCGGGTTCTTGCCCCAAATTTGGGCGATCAGCGGCTGCTCGCTCGGATCATACTGGAGCTTCTTGCTGACCCGTTCCCGGCCTGGGCTCTGCAGGCCGTCAACATTAACAAACTCCGTAAAATAGAGATCTGGCGCTGCGCAACTACCAACAATCCGCCGAAAGACCGTGTCAGTGACATCATCCATCGGTGCCAATACAAAGAACGGCTGCGGCAGCTGGGAAGGCATACTCATAGAGTAATAATTATAACACTTTTGCTTACCACCTACAAGTTAGCCAAAACTACAGACCGACTTATGTAGCGTCTTCTATGAGTGCCTGCATATATGCCTGGTGGGCAAACAATTCATTCTGAATTACATCGGCCGGAACGGTCAGTGTTTCTTGAACATGTGCGCATTGCTCGGCAAAAACTTCGAACGGGAGCCGTTCACTAGGATGATGAATACGGTCAGAATCACCTCGTTGGTAACTTGGCACAAGTACTGTGTGGGCGTGGTCTGGCACTCCGTAACCTTCTACATGCCGGACGACCCGCTCTACTCCCAAAACAGACCTCATATGTCGCGCCAGTGCCCGAGTTGCTAGCAACATTTCCTGTTCCTGCCCGTGGTCCAGCTCCTCGAAAGTGCCAACGGCCCGTTTCGGGAATATGACAGCTTGACCAACTGTTTCTTGAGGATTGGCTAGGATTGCCATCACTTCAAGCGTGTCATGCCGAAGGACGGGCAGTGATGGAATGTCACCTTTCCATATTTTTTCGAAAAGCGTTGGCATTTCTGAACTCCTTATATATTGCCGATAAGTAAATCACATTACTTATATTTCAGCAACTCTACGCGGCTACTCCCAGCGGAACACCCTAAAAGCAATCGCATAGATCACCAGTATCCACAGCGCCATCAGCCCGAGTTGCGGGCCGAGATCGATCAGGTGCTTGCCCTCGGTCGTCAGGAGCCGCAGCCCATCGATAACCGGCGTCAGCGGCAGAAACGTAGAGATCTGCTGCAACCATTCGGGCATGGCAAAGCGCGGGAAAAACGTCCCGGACAGAAACATCATGGGGAAAACGATGATGTTACTGAGTGGCGCCGCTTGGCGTTCGTTTTTTGCCCACCCGCCAATAGCCAGGCCGATACCGAGGATCGTGAAAATACTGAGCACAATAAAGAGCGCAATCTCGAGGGGATTGCCAACTACCCTGAGATCAAATATGAGCAGCGCGACGGCAAACATAACCGCGAGGGCCACGAGTCCGATGATTGCCTGCGAGAGCATGGTTGCCACAAAATACTGCCAGACTTTGAGCGGCGTGGTGTGCAACCGGCGGAGTATGCCCTGCTTCTTGAGCTCCGGGAATACATTGATGGGACCGAAAATGCCAAGGCCGATAATCGAGAACCCGAGCAGCCCTGCAAAGGTGTAATCGAAAGCCCGCAAGCTGCGGCGGTTTGATTGTTGCGGCTGGACGGTATACGGTGTAGCGGCTTGTGAAAGCCGGGCATTGGCGGCTTTGAGCTGGCCATCAAGTACCGAAGACACCGCCTGGCCCGCTTGGGCATTATTCTGAGAGTAGCGAACCTGTACTGTCCCCGAGGGTAATCCGCTGCGCTCCTGACCGAAATCTTCCGACACGACGATGATGCTGTCAATCTGGCTGCGGCTGAGCTTCTCTTCGGCCTGCTGCAGCGTCGTAATCGATTTTTCTACGTCGAAGACTTTGTTGCCGCGGATGTGCTCGGCCACCTGGCGGCCGGCCTGAGTCTTTGACTGATTGATCAAGGCTACCGAAAATGAGACTGAACTTTCACGGTTGAAAATGCCACCGAAGACGAGCAAAAAGATCAGCGGAAAGGCAATGCCAAAGAACAATGCTAAACGGTCGCGGAAGAAGCGGCGCGTATTCAGCTTAGTAAAGATACTGATGGTATATAACGTTTTGTTCATGGCTAGTCCCGGAGTCCTTTGCCGGTTAAGTCGATGAATACGTCTTCGAGGTTCGCCTGCTCGACTTGCTGAGATTTTTTGAAGCCGCGGCCGAGTAATTGTTTGATCAAGTTCTTAGGAGTATCAATGGCGATGATTTTGCCGGCGTCCATGATAGCTACCCGATCGCAGAGCAGCTCAGCTTCATCGAGATAGTGCGTTGTCATGACCACCGTCACTCCCGTTTCTCGAATCTGTTGCACAAGCTCCCACAGGTTGCGCCGGGCCTGCGGATCGAGTCCGGTTGTCGGTTCGTCCATGAAGAATACTTTTGGTTGATGGACGAGGGCAGCAGCTATACTCAGCCGCTGACGCTGGCCGCCCGACAACGTTTCGGCTAAACTTTCAGCTTTGTCACCAAGTTGCACGTCATCCAAATATTTCTGGACATCGACCCGCTCACCGTACGCCGCACCAAACAGCTCAATAATTTCCCGCAGTTTTGTTTTGTCTTGAAACGCCGGTGACTGAGGCTGCACGCCGATAATTTGTTTGACTGCCGACACTTGCCTCGCAACGTCCAACCCGTCGAGAGTAACCGTCCCGCCGTCGATGGGGCGGAGCGTTTCAATCATTTCGAGCGTCGTCGTTTTACCTGCCCCGTTCGGCCCGAGTATGCCGAAGATTTCCCCCCTTTCTACTTCAAACGAAACGCCGTCAACAACTGCCCGGCCATCATAGACTTTGCGGAGATTTTCGACAGTTAAAATTGGTTTAGCCATTTACATAAGTATAGCAGCCGAAGCATAGGCTGAGCCGCACATAAAAATCCCGGCTATAGGAGACCGGGCCTGAATGATTCTAGTAGAAAGAATTATTCAAACTGCGAAGGACCAAGTCGCCTTGCTATTTTTTCCTGAAGTGCGCGTAACTTCTCAACATCTTCGGGGTTCTTCAAAGCGATTACCGCATGACCCAATTGGCGTGAACGGGTTGTTGACAAACCAGGCTGCGATGTCATATCCGCGAATTCTAACGTACCAGGGATTACACCAGTCAATTTCAAGCTCGACACTGAAACATCTACCTCGCTTTTGGAAGGATCGTACAATAACCCTTGTGAGTTGAGGGTGTCGAGCACCGTTTCAGCCGGAAGATCATAAGGCGTCTCTACCGTAACCCTATATAAATCTTCTGAACTTCTTGGCTCTTGCACAATTTTTGCGGGCACACCGTTGCCATCGAAAGCACTTTGAATTCTGTAATAATTTTCTTTATCCATAGTAACCCGTATTGTACAGATAGACTGCTTTTAGTCAAACATATATTTTGCAGACCCGCATTTTTGTTATACGAGCAATTGCATGGCAGCAAAACACCCGGCAGAAACCGGGTGCAGCCCTACAAAAAGAGGTAGGTTATTTCTTGTTGCTGACCGTCAAAAAGCCGTTACGAGGGTTTTCCTTGACGACTTTGGTGTCAGGCAGATCGACAGCTTCTGGGCGCTCTTCCTTGCTGAAGTAGTAGATTGACTGCTCCTTGCCACCCCGAAGTGTCACCTTCTTGGAGTTCAAGTAGTAGGTAACACCTTTCGAATTTGTGTGCTTGTAAGCCATTATCAGATCCCTCTCTTATAATTAGTGCCTGTACCCCTAAAATACTCTTGTCAGATTTTGCTTGTCAACTAATTACTCTCTAGATAGACTTCAGATTGAGTTGCGAGCATACTGTTTATGTTATAAACTTCAACGGTAAACATAATAAGTTTGGGGTTAGGGTAAGCTTATATGGACTTTAGAAGTCGTGGTGCACAGCCACAGAATACGAATACGCAGCCAGCACAGCAAGGATCTGGTGGAAATGGCAGCGGTTTCAGTACAAGCAGCTTCGGCGGCAAAAAAGGTAACATGCTTGAGCGTGGTCTCATCGTCATGCTTATCGCAGGCGCTCTACTGATAGGCGCGCTGGCATTCTTACTGAATACCGGCACAACCAACGGTCAAAGCCGCGCTGTCGACAAGACCAAATACCAGGCAGTTTTCTTGAACAACGGTCAGGTCTACTTTGGTAACATCAAGACGCTCGGCGGGAAATTTATTGACCTGCAGAACATCTACTACCTGCAGACGAACGGCGGGGCAAGCAATGCCAACACGCAAGCTACTGACAATTCGAATGTGTCACTCGTCAAGCTTGGTTGTGAACTGCACGCACCATTCGACCAGATGATCATCAACCAGGACCAAGTTATCTTCTGGGAAAACTTGCAGGACAGCAGCCAAGTCGTTAAGGCTATCGCTGAATACAAGAAGCAGAATCCAAAGGGTCAAACCTGTAGCACACAGAGTCAAAACTCTACTCAGCAGGCTCCATCAACCGGCACCCCTGCACCTGCCACTCCGAGTGGCGCAGCTGCACCTACAGCACCTGCTGCGGGAACTGGAACTGGTACGGCAGCACCCCGAGCTACGACTCGTCCGTAGTACCCCTATCGCCTAACAAAAACCGCCCTCCGGGGCGGTTTTTTGATGCTTTCTGTTCCTGTTCTAGCAGCTGCAGTTGTCATGCTGCATGAGAAGTCGCTTGCAGAGATGGTGAGGTTACAGCGTATGCCTATCTCTACATGAGCAGAAGAGGGATCGCCTGCATACTACAGCCAGTAGAGGCAATATAGTTCATGCTCTCATTGTTTAATGGGGTTCACCTGACGTTAGACTGGAACCATCGGCGCACCAGCCAGAGACCAAGCGCCGCTGCGTAGCACAGAACTGTTGCCGCCACACTCCAGCCGGCAAAATCTGGCGACCACTTCGGAGCTATAAAATCATACTTATAAAGTGCGTCAGGCACGGTGGCTGCGCGAGCACCATTTGTCTTGATATATTCCTGGATACACGGCACGCGGAAGCGGCCGCCGAAGCCTTCCGGATTGGTACGTTCACAGTGCGCCTGAGCTTCGATGTACAACTGGTCGTTGGAGATCTGCCCTCCTCCCGCCGCCTTGATGCGTTCGTAGGTGTATTGCAACTGAATTGGAGGATATATATTATCCTGCTTGTTGTACGTACTGGTATTCATATGTGTCGTCACGTAGCGCTGCAGATTTGTCAGCGCCCCTTGTACATCACCATTGTTTCGGTCGGCTTCATAGACAGCGGAACGAAGCTGTATCATTTTCAGGTTATTTTCACGCAGAGCCGCGACGCTGACGAGTGTCATGATAACAGCGACTCCAACAATATACAGAGGATGCACGCCGCGCAGCCGCGTCCAGACGTGATGGAGTTGTTTCTTGTTCATCCTGCTCATGATTATAGCGTAATATGTCGCGCTGCAGTGGACGCCAATCGAACTGCGGGCTAGACTAGGGGGTATGCATATCTACTTTTCAGGCATTGGCGGCACAGGGCTTGGTCCGCTGGCAATGATTGCCCACCAAGCTGGTTATACCGTTTCGGGCTCCGACAAGCAAGACTCACAGTACATCCAGTACTTACGGGGGCACGGGATTGAGAACATACACATCGGGCAAAACCATGATCAGATTGCCGCTGTGCACGACCGCACGCCCATCGACTGGTTCGTCTACTCTTCGGCAGTAGCCATTGAACAGCCTGATGCGCCGGAACTGTCATTTTGCCGGGAGCGTGGTATCCGCATGTCGAAGCGCGACGAATTGCTGAATCAGATTTTACAGGACAAAAACTTGAAGCTGATTGCGATTGCCGGTACGCACGGCAAGACGACCACCACAGCTCAGGCAATCTGGCTGGCCCAGCAGCTGAAACTGCCGGTGAGCTACTCAGTCGGGGCGAAGATTCCTTTTGGTGAAATGGGACACTATGAGCCAGGGAGTGAATACTTTATCTACGAAGCCGACGAATTTGACCGCAATTTTTTGGCCTTCCAGCCATTTTTATCCATCGTTGTCGGCATTGATTGGGACCACCATGATATCTACCCAACTCGTGAAGCCTACGAAGCTGCCTTTGCAGAATTTGTCGGTAAAAGCCAGTACGCCGTGCTGTGGAACGACGATGCTCAGAAACTCGGCCTGAGCGGTAGTGAACAGCACAAAATCCTTGATAAATCCGACCCGCAGATCAATCACCTCCTTCAGCTGCCTGGCGCTGTCAACCGGCAGGATGCCTGGCAGGTTGCACACGCCTTTGAAACGGTTACCGGACAGCCAGTTACAGTCTTGCCTGAGCTCCTGAACACCTTTCCTGGCGTCTCACGCCGTTTTGAGTACCTGCGGCCCGGTTTGGTTACGGATTACGCTCATACACCACCTAAAATTCGTGGCACGCTCGATACAGCCCAGGAAGTAGCTGGCGACAATGTAGTCGTTGTCTACGAAGGCCTGCATAACAGCCGTCAGCATTTCATCAAAGACGAACTCCGAGGCCTCTTTGCCGGCGTCAAGCAGCTATACATTGTTCCGAGCTATCTCGCCCGCGAAGACACCAGCCTGCAGCTCCTGACATCAGAAGATCTGCGTGACCTGATGGAGCCCAAGATTCAGACGCGGACCATACCATCGGCACTCAGCGATGACCTGCAGCAAGCCATCGACAACCATTTGGCTGCCGGTGACCTGGTGGTGTGTATCACAGCTGGCGGAGGCGGCAGTCTCGACGAATGGCTGCGCGCCCGCTACCGCTAGTTGGTTCTAGCGGTTATCGCCTTCACCTTTTTGGACGCCACGCTTTTGGCGGTCCTGCAGTTTTTTGACGTTGACTTGCATGATATCATCGAGCGATAAACCAAGACTATCTGCAAGGACGGCGATGTACCACACGACGTCTCCAAGCTCTTTGGCGAGTTCGGCCGTGTCGGCTTCAGTAATCACTCCTCCGCGGTAGGCGACAATCTTCTTCCACTTTTCAAGCACTTCCCCAGCTTCCCCGGCAATACCCATCACCCAAATGGTTTTGTCCATAAGTGGGTCAGGGTTGGCGATTGCAGTTGTCAGCGCCTGCTTTTGGTACTCATCAAATGTCATGGTTCCCTTTCTCGTTTGCTTCCTCTATGTGCACGGCACCGGTGCGGACAACTTCAATTGCGTCATCAACAACCCGGATGATGGTTGAAGGTTTCCGCCCTGACAGGTCACCGCCCTCAACATAAAAATCAACCGTATCGCCTAAATACTCTTGAGCGGCAGCAACGGTGGCCGCCGGCAATTGACCTGTCAGGTTTGCGCTGCTTGTCAGCAGCGGGCCGGTTTTCGCGAGGAGTTCCAGCAAATCAGTCTGATCAGGTATGCGGACGGCCACACCACCCTTACCAAGGTGCAGATGGGCAAGTTCTGGTCCGCAGGGGATGATAACACTGACAGCACCCGGCCAGTAATTTTGAACGACTGTCAGGTAGCGCCGCTTCAGACCGAGCTCGACCAATTGATCGACGGAGGTGGCGATCACCGTGCCCGGCTTGCCGTCGCGCTGCTTGATTCTGTGCAGTCGCTCAGTAGCCGCTTGATTGCTAGCTAGGCAAACGACGCCGTAGAGCGTATCAGTCGGCATTACACCGACGGCCCCTTCGACGAGCAGTGTAGCTAAACGGGAGTCGGTTACAGAAGGAAGTAGTGTCATATATGCACACGGATTGTACCATACTGCCGGGCTGCTTAACCAAGCCGATAGCGCGTACCCGTCCTGTTGAGTAGTCCTTCTGCCATCAAGTCTTCCAGTACCTGGGCCAGGCGTTCGTCTGAGATTTCTTTTTGTAACTGGACCTGGGGCATCGGACCATTCTTCAAGAGGCGGAGCACCTGACCGCGGACTTGCCGCTTTGACCCATGAAAGGCAGATTGTTTGGTATAGCTGCGACTGGCTGTGTTTTTGTTACCGACTGATTTTTTGAGGAAGGAGCCGTAGTCCATCAGGGCCCAGTAGAATTGCCGTGGCGATAAGGCAGCGTCGGTTACATCGGAGGAGCCGGGTACAAGCTGTTCTAGCACGGCCCGAAGTTCTGCGTCAGCGACACCTTGCTTGTCCCCGAAAAAGTGATGTATCAGTACGGTTCGGATATTGGTTTCAAGGTAGACGACTGGCTGGTCAAAAGCGTACGCCAACATCGCTCCGGCAGTATTAGGGCCGATTCCCGGCAACGCCACCAGCGCGTCATAGGTTTTTGGAAACTGGTCTTTGTGCTCAGCATGGATGACCCTGGCTGCTTCCCAGAGATATTTCGCCCGGCGGTTGTACCCTAAGCCACTCCAGGCTTTGAGCACGGCCGCGAGCGGTGCAGCCGCCAAGGACTGAACATTTGGAAATTGAGCCATAAATTCTGCATACTTCGGTTCGACCCGTGCTACCTGCGTTTGTTGGAGCATCAGTTCGGATACCAGAATTTTGTAGGGATCAAGTTTGCCGCCCCTGCCCGGCTGGCGCCAGGCCATCTCGTGCCGCCCCGACTCGTAATAGAACGAAGTCACACGTTCATGGAAGGCTACAATATCGGGGACAGACAATTTCATGGGCACTGCTTATTATCGCATAACCAGTAGCAGTTGAACCTATATACCGGCTAGTAGTACAACCAGCGGCCGAATCCGGCAGTGTTGGTGACATCGGCTAGCTTCCGCGGTTCGCCACCCTGGAGGCTGATTGCATAATCAGCCGTCTCGCCAGGTGTTACCACCCGGTAGACAACAACCTGCTCACCCAGCCACTTTACGGGGAAGCCGAGCCCGCTCTGAGTCGTAATGACGGTGTCTTTCTTGGTGGTTTGATCATATTTTAGCAGTACGCCTTTGCCGTCGCGATTATCCGTCCAGAGCGACGTCTTGCCGTCCGGTCCGTCTAGGTAGTAGCGGGATTCGTTGGTATTAGCTGGTGGCGTTGGCAGCTTCTTGGCCTCGCCTTCACCGAGCGCATAGCCATACCAACCGGACTGGCCGGACAGATGCAAGGTAGCGGGCCCGGCCCTCAGAATATTCCAAATATCAGCTTTCAGGAGGGTTTGCTTGCCGGTGTTATCAGGATTTATTTTGCCGAAGAGCGACTGGCCGCCCCGGTAGTTGTTGGATGCGGTGTAGTAGATACTGCCACGGGCCGAAACGACATCCGTAAAGTAGTTAGCTGTGGCGAGCTGGATGTTTGAAGCGGTCGTGTAGTCATACGACATCAACTGGAAGCGTTCCGGATTACCAGCGCTGGTACCAGCCTTGATTTTGACGTACACAAGGCGGTTTTTGATCCAGTCAACGACTCTAATTTCTTCTGATGTATCAAGAGTCAGCGTATCACCGGTTTCTGCATTCATCAGCGTTAGTGTCTGCAGCAGATACCCATCTTGGTTCCGCTTGTTCTGGCGGCTCGATACCAAGGCTGCCTGCTGTTCAGTTGGGTGCTGCACCAACCAGATACGATCACCCTCGAGACCCGTTCCCTTTAGCAGGACCTGCTTGTTTTTACCATCCACATCCATTTTGTAGACGTCATACGTACCACTCTGTTTCGAGACATAGAGCTGCCTGTGGTCGACAACCATTGCCAGTTTCGTCGGCGCCTTATTGGCGGCCGCCAACTGGACCTTCTCAGTACGGTACCCCTTGGCCGCAACCGCCACGGGGACCTGTTCATCTTCAATACCGCCAAACGTCAGCACAATCTCACCTTGCTTGTCTGACTGTGCCGAGACATCACCGCTGGTGGCCTCTGCACTCTGAACAGGCTTGCCGCTCAAAAGGTCAGTCAACTGGAACCGGAACTGCACACCGACCGCTTTCAGCTGTTCCTCGCCGAGCGGATTGCTGCCAAGTCCGAGCGTCACAGTACGTGAGATGGTTGCAAAGCCAAGTCGTTCAATCGTCAGTTGCTGGGTTCCAAGCTTGGCTTCCTGAAGCTTAACGACACCCTGCTGATTCGTTTTACCTTTTGTCTCACCAATCTGAACCTGTACATTTTTGAGCGGCAGTTGCGTCGTACGGTCAAAAACAGTGATAGACGCTGCAGCCCTTACACCGGCAGTATTGAGAACGTAGTAACGGCTGGTTGGGACAACGGCCGCGGCTCCAAGTGCCAACAGCACGACAGAGAGCGTTCCATAACGCGCCCACTTGTTTTGCCACCAAGCAGCGAAGAAGCCACGTACGCGCTGCCCAAACGATGGCTGTTCTGGATGTAGTAAGCGCTGACGCCGATCGTCTTCGGCGGCCAATACATCGTCACCCTCGCGGGCGACAATTGCATCAACCAAGGGGTCAGCATCATTCAAAGGATCAGGCTTGGGCTGCTCAGCAGCAGCGGGCACGCCCCTCTCTTCCCCAGCCTTCTGACCTGATGATGCTGGTATGCCGACTTCCGTCTGATCGGTGGAGGTCTCCACGGCTTTAGGCTCTGAATCAGCTACGGCCAAAGAAGCAGGCAAGGCTGGCGCGGTTGCGGGCAGGTCATCCGTCTTGGTCGCCTCAGACGCTGCAGCGAGTGGAGCCGTTTTGCCTTCAAATATATCTATTGGCGGCAGGTCAGCTGCACCCGTTTGAGCTTTCGACGGCTCAGCGGTTGGCCGAGAAATGTCCATATAATCATCGACTTTTTGCTCTATCGGTGTAATTTCAGGTTCGGATGAGGAAGACTTTTTTTGTACCATACCTCGTAAATTATAGGGAGCCAGCCGATAAAGCACAACCATGATCCCTGCCGTGTCGCTTTCAGCCTCGGATATACTACAGCTATGACCACCACCCCTACTGTCGCCGAAGAAGCCGCTCGCTACCTTGCCGTTGCCGATCCTCTGCTAGCGCCCGTTATACAGGCCGTCGGCCCCTGCACCATCAGGCCGCACCAAGATTACTACGCCGCCCTGGTGCGTTCGATCCTCGGTCAACAGCTCAGCCTCAAAGCTGCAGCGTCTATCGAGTCCCGTTTTGTTGCTCATTTCGGAGGACAATTCCCTAGCCCAAAAGCCTTGTTGTCGGCGTCTTCTGTAGAACTGCGAGCCTGCGGGCTCTCCGGTGCAAAAACAAATTATATCCGTGATGTCGCCCAACATGTCGATGACGGGCGTATTGAGTTTGACCGTTTTGACCAGCTTGATAATGGAACGATCATCCGGGAGCTCACTGCCATCAAAGGAGTCGGCGAATGGACGGCGCACATGTTTCTGATGTTTTGCATGGCCCGTTCTGACATATTGGCAGTCGGTGACCTTGGAATCAAAAATGGCGTGCAGCGTCTCTATGGACTCAACCGCCAGCCATCAGCAGCGGACGTTACCGAGATAGCACTACACAACAGGTGGCATCCATACGAGACGATAGCCTGCTGGTATGTCTGGCGGTCACTCGAGCTTACAGACTATTGATCATGCACCGGCTTGATTGACAGCTCCTTGAGCTGCCCTGGTTCGACGGCGCTTGGCGAGCCCATCATCGTGTCCATACCCGAGCCGTTCTTGGGGAAGGCGACGACTTCACGAATGTTCTCCTCGTCTTGCAGCACCATAAACATGCGGTCGATCCCAAAGGCACAACCAGCATGGGGCGGAGCACCGTACTTGAAGGCGTTGATCATGGCGCCAAAACGAGATTCGACGTAGGCCTTGTCGTAGCCGAGGACATTGAAGACTTCATACAGAACATCCGGGTTGTGGTTGCGCACACCACCGGAGCAGATTTCGTAGCCGTTCATCACCATGTCGTACTGGTCGGCGACAATGGCCAGTTTGTCCTCGGACTCTAGGGCTTCGAGACCGCCCTTCGGCATTGAGAACGGGTTATGCCCGAAGTCGAGCTTCTTGATCTTGTCATCCCACTCATAAAATGGAAAGTCGACAATCCAGGCCAGTGCGATGACGTTTGGATCCTTGAGGTTGAAATGCGATGCAAACTCACCCCTGAGCCGTCCGAGCACTTTGTTGACGATCACGCGCTTATCGGCACCGAAGAAGACAATATCACCATCCGCTGCCCCTGTCTTAGACTGAATAGTCTGCAGCTCTTCGGGCTGAAGGAATTTGGCGATTGGTGACTTAATTTCACCCTGTTCGAACGTCAGGTAGGCCAGGCCTCCCGCCCCTTCGCTCTTGGCAATCTCTGTGAAGTGGTCAATTTGTGAACGGGTCAGGCTTGCAGCATCTCTGACGCAAATTACCTTTACGCAGCCACCATCAGCAATAGCTTTTGCAAATACTCCAAAACCACTCGCTCGGAGCTCGTCCGATAGTTCGACGAGTTCCATACCAAAACGAAGATCAGGCTTGTCAGATCCGAAACGTTCCATCGCCTCAACATACGGAATGCGCGGAATGTCCTCACTGAGCAAACGCTTGCCGGCAAAATCTGTCGTCAGCTGCTTGATCAGCGGCTCGACCATACTGCGGACTTCTTCGCCATCTTCAACAAATGACATCTCGAGATCAAGCTGATAAAACTCGCCGTACAGTCGGTCGGCTCGAGGATCTTCGTCGCGGAAGGCTGCCGCCAGCTGATAGTAGCGCGGCACACCGCCGACCATTAGCAACTGTTTAAACTGCTGGGGAGCTTGCGGCAAGGCATAAAACTTGCCTGGATGGACACGTGAAGGTATCAGAAAGTCACGCGCACCCTCTGGGCTTGAGTTAGCCAGGATCGGAGTGGTAACTTCCGTAAAGTCACGCTCCTCAAGGTAGCTGCGCATGCGGTGGTAGTATTCCGCACGGCGCTTCAGCATTTGTTGCATCTTTGGCCGGCGCAGGTCGAGGTAGCGGTACTTGAGCCGAAGCTCTTCGTTGGCCATTGCTTCGCCCTGGATCTGAATCGGCAGTGGCTCGGAGCGGTTGAGAATCACCAGGGACTCTACTTTTATCTCAATAGCACCCGTCGCAATGTTTGGATTTTTGAGGTGTTCATCCCGGTCACGAATCACGCCTATCGCTGCGATAACAAATTCGTCGCGCAGCTGTTCAGCTACAGCAAACGCCTCCGCCGTTTCCGGTTGAATGACAAGTTGGGCAATGCCCGTGTGGTCGCGGACATCGATAAAAATCAGACCACCGTGGTCGCGGCGAGACTGTACCCACCCCCTGAGTTCTACTGTTTCGCTAACATGAGCGACCGTGTCTTTGGTAAGTGTTCTCACGTTTGTACTCCTTATATAGTCGTTTCAGGCTGTGCTATCAGGACCGATATCATATGACGGAAGCGCCAGACTTCGCCATACCGGTCCGTAGATTCAAGTTGTCAGGTAGTACATACCGTTGCATAGTAGCTATTCTACCACTTCAGGTTCAGTTTCTAAACCAGCTTTGTGCCGGGCGTGCTCGCGCTTTGCATGCAGCCCAGCTACAGCCCGGATATCATCGTAGCGATCGAACTCATCTTCAATCTTGCGGCCGATAACCTGTTCGAGGACGTCTTCGATGGTAATCACACCGACGAACTCTTCGAAGCTGTTAACGACGATAAACAGATGGTGCTTAGTTTTGATGAAAGCATGGAGCACCTGAAACAGCGTTTCATCCTCGTGCACGTAGTACACATCTTTTTTAGCAATATCATTCACCCGGCCGCCCTGTTTGGCATCAAGCATATCCCGTAGGTAGAGGGTGCCAACTACCTGGTCTTTCGTGGTTCCATACACTGGAAACCGAGAATGACCGCTTTTGTGGACCTCGCTCATCAGTATCGGCCCGACAACATCTGTCGCTGCTACCATGACGACTGCCCGGCGCGGCACCATCACCGCCTGTACCAAAACTTCACCGAAGGTAAGGGCATGCATCACAAGATCAAGTTCGGCCGGACTCATCCGGTTGTCGGGTAACGTCCGCTGGATTTCCATCAGCTCGACAAGGTCTTCCCGATCATACAGACCGGTATGAAACGTCACTGGCCGGTGGCGTTTAATGAATGTCGTAATACGGTCGAACAGCGGATGCAGGTAGTTCAGCAGCCAGGCGATCGC
>DATHYB010000103.1:0-3064 GCA_035459365.1 Candidatus Limnocylindrales bacterium | reverse complement strand
CTGGGACCAAGGGCTGGTGGGTATTAAAGAGGGTGGTACGCGCCGTCTCGTAATCCCGGCTAGCCTGGCGTACGGCGAGCAATCTCCTAGTGAGAAGATTCCTGCCAACTCTGACCTCGTATTTCATGTTAAGCTTCTTAGGATAAAGAAATAGGAATTACATATGGATGATTACATACCCGTAGCAGAAGTTACAGAACTGACACGAATTGATCTCGTTGAGGGATCGGGTGATCCGGTGCAGCCAGGAGCGACCATTACGGCTCACTACACGGGTGCCCTTGCTCGGACGGGAGAGGTATTCCAAAGCTCCAAGGATTTCGGGCGTCCCATTCAGTTTGGTCTGAACCAAGTGATACGCGGCTGGACTGACGGTGTTCCAGGTATGAAAGTCGGAGGAAGACGCCGTCTACTGATCCCAGCCGACCAGGCATATGGTGCTACGCCGCCCCGCGGTTCGGGTATACCAGCAAACGCCGATCTGGTGTTTGATATTGAGCTTGTCAGTATTGATAGTTAGCGGATGGCAATGCAAGCTGTCGCGTACAAAGCACAACATATGGTGTCTTGCTCTAAACATAAGCACTATATATACTTGAGCTAGCTCGCTTCGGCTTCTATACTATATACAAATACTATCTAAAGAGGGTTTATCGATGGCTAAAGATATTACTATTTTCACCACTAATACCTGTGGCTACTGCCAAATGGTCAAGAAATGGCTGACAGCCAAGGGGCACGGCTACCAAGAAGTCAATCTCGATGAGCACCCAGAACGTCAAGCAGAAGCACTGCAGCTTAGTGGTGCTTTGACGGTACCGGTTACGGTAGTTACCCGAAATGATGATAGTAAAGAGGTTATAGTCGGCTACAATCTCGCTAAACTGGCACCCGCTGTTGCCTCATAGCCCTCTGTGGCACTTGTTGACTCCATAAATGAGAGGAACTGTATGTCTGACCACCCTCAAAACTCAGTGATCATGTATGGCGCCGCCTGGTGCGGTGATTGTCATCGTGCCAAGGCCGTCTTTGAACAGTATCAAGTAGACTATGAGTACCGAGATACGGATGTCGACGAGACGCGCGATGAAATGCTCGGGCGCACAGATGGCCGATTCGAAATTCCAACGTTAGTATTCCCAAACGGGCAAATCGTTCAAAACCCTGATAATGCAGCTTTAGTCGAGCTTATCAAACCGTTAACTACGAAAGAAACTATGACGCAAACAGATATCCCGCAGCACGACCTGATTATTGTCGGTGCTGGCCCGGCTGCACTGACAGCTGCAATTTACACGACGCGTGAAGACATCGAGACCTTGTTATTCGAACGCGGTGTGATCGGGGGTTTGGCTGCCGTCACTGACCTTATTGACAACTACCCGGGTTTTCCGCAGGGCGTCGAAGGTTTGAAGCTGGCTGATAATCTCCGCGAGCAAGCCGAACGTTTTGGAGCAGTTATCGAACTTGGAGAAGTTACTGCCATTCATGATGAAGGCGCTCTTAAGCGTTTGGAAACAACCAGCGGGGAGATGCATGCTCGAGCAGTTCTGATTGCCACGGGGAGCGACTACAAAAAAATTGGCGTGCCCGGTGAACAAGAATTCTATGCCCGCGGCGTGCATTACTGCGCAACGTGTGACGGAGCGTTCTATCGCGACAAACGATTGGTTGTTGTTGGCGGTGGTAACTCAGCTGTCCAAGAGGCGATGTTTTTGACCCGCTACGCAACCCATATTGACCTGCTTGTCCGTGGTGACAAATTTAGGGCGAGCGACGTACTCCAGAAAGACCTTGAAAACCACAAAGATAAAATCACGGTGCACTTCAACACCACGACTGATGAAATTGTGGGCGAAGGCAACCGCGTAACCAGCGTCACGGGTACCGACAAAACTACAGGCAAGAAAATATCGTTTGAAACGGACGGCGTGTTCGTCTTCGTGGGTCTCGAGCCGAACTCGCAGTTTTTGAAAGCATCTGATGTCAAGCTTGATGAGATTGGCTTTGTTATCACTGACCAACGCCTGCAAACTTCCATACCGGGAGTCTTTGCTGCGGGCGATATCCGCTGCGGTGCAACGATGCAGATTGCTTCTGCTGCTGGTGAGGGTGCTACGGCGGCGCTGACCGTCCGCGAGTACCTCGAAGGCCGCTCAGCTCACGCTTAGTCGCTTCGTGGACGTCCGCAGGTACTTTTACGTACCAGTGCCGCTAGCTAGGTTGCATAGCCGATAAAACTGTCGGTGATGATATCGGAGGCCTGGTAGCCTCGTTGTGTAAGTTCTTGGGCGAGAGCTTCGACTTTGGGCTCTGGTCCTGCCAGGTAGATGACAGGCTCAACCGAGCGTTTGGCGGCAGTATGTACTCGTGCTGCCATTGAAGTTTCACCGACAGCACCTACCGAGCCCTCAGTCGCTATTGTTTGTGCATCACACGGAACAACTGCGTTTATGACTTCAGAAAAAAGCAACTCATCTTTGCTACGCACCATATACACCAATGTTATGTGCCGCTTCTGGCTAGTGTCGGCGATGTACTGCAATATACTTCGGAATGGTGCAATTCCGATGCCGATAGCTACAAACAGGAGCGGACGGACAGGATCCAGCGGCAGAACAAAATCCCCCATAGCCTCAGACACGATCAGTTCCGTTCCAGGTACCATGCGGGAGAGCGTCTGCTTGTAGTGGCTCGGTTGTTCGGTGATCCGGGTAGTAATCATCAGGAGCGGCTCAGTTGGTGAACTCGAGAGGCTAAACCAGCGTCGGTCATAGGTAGTGGTGCCCTCGGGCTGTATGCTGAGGTCAACGAACTGGCCGGCCTCGTACCGGAAGCGGTGAGCGGGTTCAAAATAGAAGCTCGAGATAGACGGCGATTCTTGGACGCACTTGACGAGTTGCACGCGCATTTACAGGCTATGGTCTCTCAGTACATCAGGCCGGTCGGTGATAGCACCGGCAAGCCCATAGCCGCGGAAGCGCTCTGCGCGGGACGGACTATTGATGGTATAGGCATGGAGCTCATAGTTTTTGCTCATGGCGCGGATAAAGCCGGACCACAT
>DATHYB010000102.1:0-2196 GCA_035459365.1 Candidatus Limnocylindrales bacterium | reverse complement strand
TCCCAAAGCTTCGCGGGTGATAGCCGCTAATCTGCAAAACTGCAAAACGCCTTAGATTTGATTATACCATGGCAATGTGTAGTTGTGTTATACTGATCATATGATTGTTGTAAGACTTACCAGCGCTACATTACTCGTTGTAACGGGGGTATTACTTCATATGCTTGTTTCATCGAATATCCCTAGTCCAGGAGCATATTTCTTAATCGGTTTAATAGTCTTAACGCTTGGACTGGGACTCATCGGCACTATAAGTCGCGATAGAGCAGAAATGGAAAAATCTATAGGCTACGTATTCTCGTGGTGGCCTTTCTAGGCACAAAGCTTAGGAAACTGTCAGGACGTATAGACGTAGGCAGCGACCTCGTCCATCAGCGGCAGTGAGCCGCCCTGCCATTGGTGCAGCAAGGTACCGTCAGTGGCCAGGGCCAGGATTGCTGGGAACTGCATGAGGTCGTACAGCATTGTCATCGCTATCCCCTCCCGACTGTCAATGTTGAACACATCGAGTTTCGTCGTCGAGTGAATCGCCTTAAAGTCGTGGATAAAGGTCTCGGCGATCCTTCCATGCTCAGATTCAGGCCGATAGAGAACGACAACTTTCATTACTTACAAGTATATCATAAGCAGCATAAAACCTGACAAGCCTCCAAAAACGTCCCAGAGCTGGAATTCTCTGGGACGTTTTTGTTCAATTTCACTCAAACGAAAGAATTTAGGCCCGCAGCTTTGGCACTGACAGCCGGTTGACGTATTGCATCAGGCGCGGCATCTGTGACGCTTGTACTACCATATCAAAGCCAAGTTCCCGCATCTCGACCCGCTGGCGCAGGGACAAAAACGGTCTGAACACCTGGATCATATCCTCGTCGATCCGCTTACCCGTACGGCGAGCTTCATCTACGACCAGTTGCACGAGCTTAGCCAGGGCAAATTCAATGTCTTTTTGGGTATAGCTCCGCGGCAATGCCCGGCCGTGCATCATCCGGATAATCATCCCGATACAGTGCTTGGTAATCTGCCGCTTTTCCTGGGAGATGTGGCTTTTGATCTTTGGGTATTGCTGCAGCGTGTCCCCTGCCGCGTACAAGGAGTCGAGTGACTCCTGCAAATTGATAAGTTCTTCTTCGATATGGATCTCACTATCCAAAATTGGATTGTGGCGCTTGGTTCGGGCGGCCGAGACCAGGTCGATGCGCGTGAGTCTCGATACTGCCTTAAGTGCTGCTTTGTTCATAAGATTAATGAGTTCCCTCCTTATTGCACAGTTGTCCAGTATATGTGAAATATCTTATATGGTCAAGACTAGGCTAAGCTGAAGGATTTTAGAATAGCATTTTCATGCGGACTATATCGGTTATGGTAAAGCAGGTTGCCCGCTGGGCGTATACGGGAACATTCCAGGGTGAGCCGGATCAAGATCATAGGTGCCACCATCCCGGCATTGTAACGTTCGGTAATCAGGATTGTAAAAATTAAAGTACAGCTTCCTTTGCTCGTCCATCATGTCTGAAATTTCGTTTTCAGAAGCGCCCAACTGTTTGGCGAAGAGCGGGATTTTTTGAAAAGCGACGCAGTGGGTTTCAGCCTCTGTTCCATGATGGTTGCCGTTATTCACATGCTCCGCTTCATGTACTGCAACATATACGCCAACTAACTCATTCTGAGACAATTTGCTTTTGTCTTCAGAATGAGCATAGTCCCTAACACTTTGGCACAGGTACTTCCTGATCAATATGCCCGGTACCTGACTAGGGCCATCATTCCTCAGCGCCATACCGAGAATGTTTTTGTTGCCAGCAATTGTATCAGGACAGCTCACGCCTGCTCTTTTTTGAAGTACTGACTCACTAAGATGATGGTATAAGAATTGTTCGTCCGTCCAACGGCTTTCAACATAATACCGTACTGCTTTATGAGTTACATAAGGCGGTACCGTAACCGCGAGAGCCGCCAGTGCCACTACACCTATCTTGCCAATTACGCTCCGTGCCCGAGATTGCTCCGGACTCGCTTCTTGAGTAGTTTCTCGGCTATTTACCATCTTCATAAACTAGCATATTTATTGATCTTTATCAGTGTAACGTTTTACCTGAATACAAAAGATAAGAGCCCTTCACAGGGCTCTTATCCGTATCATTGCCACAGGGGCCTTGGACCGCCTATGAACAGCCGGTGGTCGAACCGCAGCTCGAG
>DATHYB010000101.1:0-5038 GCA_035459365.1 Candidatus Limnocylindrales bacterium | reverse complement strand
AAAATAGACTAAGATTACAATTGTCGACCAGGGATTAGCTATCAATACATCATTTACTGTGGATGAAAGGAAGATTATGCGAGAAGTTCCAAAAGTTGGCTACGAGACTAATACTGGCATCGCTGAAGGTTATGTCACCGGTACGCCAATTCATGACGAGCACATAGACTTATGGACGGGACTTATGAAAGAAGTAGGACGCCTTGGTAGTGATAGCCGGTTACTCGACCTAGGTTGTGGCTTCGGTCGCTTTGCTATTCCTGCTGCTAAAGGGATCGGCTGCGAGGTAGTAGGGGCGGACTTCTCAGAAGGCATGCTTGAACATGCCAGGCAAAGGCCGGGCGGTGATAAAGTTACATGGGATCGGCAGGTCGCAGGCGAACTCACATATGCAGATGAATCATTCGATGCGATATTTATGTCAAATGTTCTTCACCATATAGATGTACCCGAGGAAGTTGTCGCCGATTGTCACCGGGTACTCAGGCCTGGTGGCGCCTTGATGTTCCGGCATGGACCAATGGAGCTCATTTCCAGTAATCCCGAGCACGTATTCTTCCCGGAAGCGATTGCCATTGACGAGGAGAGGGTATTAAGTACGGAAACACACGAACAACTCCTAAGAGATGCCGGAATGGATGGTGTCACGTCGAGGGTGGTCGATCAGCAACCATTTCAAACCACAGATGAAGTAGTCCGCGCAGCTGAAGCCAAAGATGCATCCATCTATTATTTGCTGTCTGATGAAGCTTACACAGCAGGACTGGCGCGCCTGAAAGAATATGTAGCACAACATCCGGACGATCCAAATCTTACTCATGACCAAATGATGTTGACGGTTGGATATAAAAGTAAGCATGTAATTATAGAAGAATAAAGGAGAAAAATCATGGATAAAAGTATCGAATCATTTTTACAAGGCCAAGGCCCACTGCGTGAACAGCTGACAGAGGTACAAGATTACCAACTTCCAGTACTGCTGCCGGAAGAGCTTACCGAGGCTCAGCGTGGGCATCTTACAGAGTATTATGATCGTCAAAATGCTACCCCCCAGGATGTCATTTATGATTTTTCAGCATATGGTTCAGCACACGTACGATATCAATTAGGCCAGATGCCAGGTAGCGTCAGTCAGGCACCAGGAACTGAGTACTCGACGGAAGGACCATGGGATGCTTACCAAATGCCAGGTAGCGGTTTATAGCATTCGCATGTCGAAAATATCTTGGAAATAGTATAATATTTCAAATTTCTATTGTTGCTATGTACCTGGCTGAATACAGTAAATGTCGTCCGCAAGTGCGAGAACTTTGCGAGCAGCCAAGCATGGATTAGCATAAGCAGCCGCCCGGCTGTTCTCGCCCGTCTCCACCCTAAAGGTTTTGACGGCTCGAATCCTCGAGCACATGCCATATAAAAAGCCCAAACCTTTCGGCAGGGGCTTTTTATATGGAGGGCCATCGTAGAAGCTATTGCAACTAAAATTAGATAAAACTAAATCGAATTTATTGCTTATGTATGATGACGGTTTTAGAGATTACTCTACCATTGCTAATATCATCATGTACATCGTAATTTTTTGAATAGCGATCAAGTTCGCTCATATCAAATATTAATGGTACGCGGATCATTACCTCATCGAAATGAGCCAACGCGAAGGGCAATAATTCATTACCGTTCGGGCTAAAGTGCTCAAACAGAAACCGACCTAATTCTTTGTAAGCTGGACCGCCCCATGGAGGATCAAGATTTACGGTATCTGCTTTCACCTTTTGAGCAATATCAAAAAAATCACCCTCAATAAATGTTATGTTGCTATCAACACCATAAATGGCCGCGTTGTGGCCTGCCATGCTTAAGCGACTGGGATTAATATCAACAGCTGTTACTTCTTTGCCTGCTCGTGCAAAAGCAATAGTACTGCCTCCCACCCCAACAAATCCATCAAGTACAGTTGTGCCTTGAATCAGGCTAGCTTGGTGCATTCCTACTGTTTCAGGTACCACAGAATATAAACCTTCTTCGTCGACTTGGATGCCATCGTCAAATCGAGAGAAGTATTGGTAACGATTGTCCCAGTATTTTTGCAAAGTTGGCCCAAATGGGCATACATCAGGTGATTTGTTTACCATTCAGGTATCTTAACAAGCAAGGACAGTCACTAAAAGCATACACGGTATGGAGAGCCATCGTAGACGCTATCGCAACTGAAGTTATGATGATTTGATCATATCCTGTCGAATAAGGTTCTGTGTGGCCACCGATAATCTCAATGCCTCTATAGCCCGTTCGGCACTTAAAAGGGCGGGATCCGCGTTGTCAAGTATGCAATCAATAAAACATTGGCACTCTACTTGGTAGGGATCATGATCATCGTGGTCAACAATGTACGGTTTGCCTGAATGAGGGTATGCCATTAACACAGACTTGGGCGGTCCATCGGTATGAAATATAGTAGTAAGCTCAAGCATCTCCTTTTTGCCAAAGATACGGAAGCCTACACTGTATGGGAAAGTCTGAGGCATGATGCCGCTAGCCTCTATTTCGGCTACGGCGTTATCGTACTGCAGAGTAGCAAATATGTGTCCTGGCTTACCTTCGGGAGTGAACACTGCCCGTGCGGATAAAGTATTGCGAGTTCCCATTAACCAGTTTATGAAATCAAAGTCAAAGGTCATGAGCTCGGTAGTTGGGTCTCCATAATGCTCCTTATTGTCTCTACTGTTGTATCGTAAGTATGAACCCAAACGATACGCATAAATAGCCTGTATGTCACCCAGATCACCCTTATCTACGGCGCGCTTGATGTAGCGATAGCTGGCGATAGAACGCGTGAGCAACCCTACGAGGAGTAGCCTATTGTTTTCCTTGGAGGCTTTGAGCATTGCTTCCGCATGTTCCATATTGAGGGCGAGCGGCGTCTCACAAAAAACATGTTTTCCCGCCTCAAGTGCTGGTATGACAAACTCATGGTGCACTTCCGAAGGCACGCAAATATCAATGGCATCTATGGTTTTGTCCTGCAGTATTGAATTAAAATCTGTAGTTGGAACCACGCCAAGTTCTTGAGCTAGCGGCGCAACCTTTTCTACATTGCGGGCACAGATGTAAGCAATATCAACATCTTGAATATTGTAATAAGCGCGTGCATGAACTGCGCCCATATCTCCTGCTCCGACCACGGCTATTCGCATGTTAGTGAGTATGGAGAAATTAAAATTTCAAAGCAAGTACAAAGAGAAGCTGTTTGAACTATAGTAAAACACTCCTCGAAACAAAGAAGTTTAAGCAGAACCAAATTGGAGGGCCATCGTAGACGCTATTGGAACTAAGATTCAACTAGAAAGTGGTCTTCAGGTGTCCAACCAGGCTTAGAGTCAACAGCTACAAGCGTGAAGTCGCCTTCTGCAAAATGAATTTGCTCAGGTGTAGTGGTATATTCCTCGCCTTCACGTAATTCAACCTGCCCGCCATCGACATTGAGCTTCAGTTTTCCTCGTAGCACCTTATAGGTTTCTACGGTGTGCTTATGATAATGAGGTTCTGAACTTTTTATAGCCGCTATAGCATGGTTGTACTCAGGGTGAAGAAAAGATGGATCAACTTCGCATATTATTTCTTTCGGCTCTTTCTCTGGTAGCAATACTATCTTTTTGTCGGGATAGGTCTGTTTGAAATAATTGATTATTTCGTCAAGTTGCATTTCCTTATCTTAGCAAAAAGACCTCTCTCACGAAAAGTCTTCTGTAGTGCTTGTGCTTGGTGGGCCAGGAGGGACTCGAACCCAAGGCAGTCTACTTCAAATTTAGCGATGTTAGCGGGGCATGTTTGTGACGGGAGCTTGGCGGATTTGCCAGTCATGCACCGTATTGTAGCGGTCCGTGTCTTGGTTGATCGTTTTGGTCGAAAGGCCGAAGACAGAACCATAGGTCAAATACGTATAGCGAGGCTGGTACAGTCCAAGCGCCGGTGTGTCGCGTTGCCACGCTTGCAGGAATGAGCGATACTTCACTGCCCGCAGTCCGGGGTCATTCCGCGTGCGGCCAGCCTCCAGCCCCTCGTCAGCAACTTTTGAGTTGTACTCTGCAAAATTCAAACGGTTTGTTCGCGGGTCGATCTGTGAACTGTGCCAGTAGACAAAGACATCCGGGTCAACACCGATCGACGTACCATAGAGCAGTGCGTCATAATCGTGAGTCGCTACAACCCGTTGTAGCTCGGCTCCGCCAGCATGTCTGACTTCTACCTGTACGCCCAGCCGCTTCCAGTCCTCTTGCAATTTCTGAGTGACCGTCTTGATTTCAGGCGTATCAGACGCCCACAACGTAAACCGTAGTGACTTACCAGCCTTGGCCCGAATTCCGTCTGATCCTACTTTCCACCCAGCTGCTTCTAGGCTTGCTCCGGCTGCAGCAGGATCGTATGCCGGCTGCGTCAACGTCTTATCATAGCCGAGCTGCCCGAGCAGCAGTGGCGACCGAACTGGCCGCGTCGGGTAATCGAGGCTGGCTAGAATTGATTCAGTGTTTGCGCCTTGTACCAGTGCTTTTCGTACCTGCGCTTCAGCAAAGACTGGTGATCCTTGACGGAAAAAGACCATGTTAGCCGCACTGAGCATAAAATTGTTGGTGACAACATTATCGTCAGCTGCGATGCGTTCCGGCACTGATTCAAAATAAGCCGCCGTCAGTTCGTGGCGCTCGAAGCTTCGCTTGAGCCGGTCTGCGTCATGAAACGCATGTATCACAAAACTTGATAGCTTAGGTTTACCGGCGTGGTAACGCTCAAATGGCCGAAGTGCAATCTGCTCCTCACGGGTTTCAGGTGTTTCTCCAGCAATCTCGAGCTTCTGCCAGGCGAATGGCCCCGCACCGACCGGTTGCAGCGTGTTAAATGGGTGCGCTCGAAGCTCATGTGGCTGCACATCTTTGAGAATATGCTCAGGGATCAGGCCGTTGGTCATATGGTACGGGAATGAACTGAGCACATTCGGCAGCGTAAAGGTGACGGTCTGGTCGTCAACGGCAGCAATCTTGAT
>DATHYB010000100.1:0-5017 GCA_035459365.1 Candidatus Limnocylindrales bacterium | reverse complement strand
ATCTCTATAGTAGTCTTGCGCACAAACAATCGCAGGTTGAACTGCAGTATGAATCCAAGCTCCCCCTTGAAGCTTATGAGTCCGCCCTGCTCCGTTCGCTGGAAACCAGTTTCGCGCTCGACGTCGCCCGGGGATTTACGGGAGCCGGTCCGCACCGCGAAGATATCCGGGTGCTCATAAACGGCCGGCTAGCCCAGACCTCTGCCTCACGCGGTGAGACACGTACGGCCGTTCTGATGCTCAAAGTCATGGAACTGCAGCAGCTGGAGCGGGTTCGAGGTACAAAACCGCTCCTGCTGCTCGACGATGTCTTCAGCGAGCTTGATGGAGCCCGCCGGCAGGCGCTCACTGGCTATTTGCAGGATTATCAGACGTTCATCACGACGACTGACGCCGACGTTGTGGTTGAGCACTTTATGTCGACGAGCAATATTATCGCGCTCGGAAATTAGGTGCTATTCACCTGTGTTTCGTACCACATACGGCTCCTGGTTGAGCCTTGCTCCAGTAATAATCGTACGCACACGGTCATTGATTTTACGTCTCGTGCCAGGGTCTATTCTGTTGAGTCCAGTTACTGGATCGTATAGAGGATCTCCATATTCGGGTGCTATTGTTATAA
Source organism: Candidatus Limnocylindrales bacterium (assembly GCA_035459365.1). Taxonomy (GTDB): domain Bacteria; phylum Patescibacteriota; class Saccharimonadia; order Saccharimonadales; family UBA4665; genus UBA4665. The sequence continues at coordinate 4,395 of DATHYB010000100.1, read as the reverse complement.
ATTGACCATAGATCGAAATAGTAGTGATTGCTGGGTCTTTCGATGCCTCTAGTATTCGTTTATCAATATCATCAGTATGTCCATCACTGCTACCTATATAGAGTGCTGATTTTCCCGTTTTTCCAGTCAATATACAGAGAACGTAATCGCGGCCGGCCGATTGCATGCCACAGTATTCATACTCACTGAACGTATAATCTACAAATCCCTCTCCGCTCGATAGGTCTAATGATACTACCGAATCATCAGTAACAAGTTTTAAATGATCAGCTATAACCTGCAAGTCGCGTACATCCTGATATTCATATGTATCTATTAATTGTTTACCATCGAGAGAGTGAATGGTTGCCCTGCTTCCGCTCAAAGTGCAGATATAATCATCCGTACAGATTTTGAGCGCTGAATATACTCCTTTTGTTTCGTATGTTCGCTGCTTGCCGTCCTTGACAATAACCAAAGCAGTATTCTCGGCACGCGCACGCTCTACTTCTTCATCGGTATCACCTTGATATCCTTCACTATATGGCGAGTAGGCAACCGCTAGCGTCTTTCCACGAGCATCGAGAATATAGGGGTAAAGAGTCTCCCCTTTTGGCGGCTTGATGTCGAGGCGAACAGGGGGTACTGCGAGACTCGAAATATAGAATATATCTTCGAACTTAGAGTCATACGCAACAAATCCTTCTTTATAGGCTAAGATGTTGTATGTTCTATTAAAATCTAGGCCTTCTAGTTTCACGGCTTTTAGGCTCTTGACGGCTCCATCCACGAGGTGTGCATAATGACCGTAAATTCCTTCATGAGAATATTCAGCCCGTACAACCGCAATGGTGCCTAGCTTAGTTTCAACAATACCTTCGGATGTACCGATGATGCCGTTGCCGAGAATAGGCTCAACATAAGTTGACAATTCCGTAGATGCCGGCACATGCAATTGAAACGCCTGGAAATCTTGACCACAGTCGGCCGATACAAGACGTTCTCCTATGTAGTGCATACAATATCGAGGATTGTTGCCAATATACTTTCGGGACAACTCTGATTTTGGAGAGGCCTGGATGTGGATTCTGCCCAAGAAGCCCGGAGTGGACACAAGGCGTACATAGCTTTTTTCGCCTTGTTGGATAATAATTTGATACTTTCCTTTACTCACTATTTGAGTCGTACTTTGTTCATTAAAAGTACCAGTCGTACTTGCACCGGTATCGCTTACGAGCTTATAGGTTGTAGGTTGTGACGAATTTCCTGTCATGGTGATTGTCATCCGTGAATGCGTCGATAACCAGACGAGAATCATTAAGCCACTCAGCACTAATATGGCAATGATGCTGTACTTCTTTATGTTATGAATCTGATCCATTAGTAGCTACATCCACTTCTTGGTAATGACCGTATATCGGGCACTGGTTTACCATCGCCTAGGGCCACTAATAAATTCTGCGGACAAACATTCTGGCCGTCAACTTTGATCTGAAAATGGAGATGCGGCCCAGAAGATTGACCAGTATTCCCAGAAGACATGATACGTTGCCCCGCTTTCACTACATCCCCTTGCTTAGCGCCAGGGAGCGAGCCACCGTCAATACCGTGTCCATAGATAAATATTATCCCATTTCCTACATCCTGGGTTACGCCAATGCCGTAGCCGCCCTGATTGGGAGCTTTGGTGATTTTGCCGCCAGCCACAGCGTAGATTGGCGTGCCGGTCGGCACCGGTATATCGGACGACGGATAGTCATGGTGCGGCTTAGTAAACCACTCGCGGTGCTCGACAAACCATTTTTTATCTACCGGCAGGCTGAAGTCTCCGACGACGGCATTGCCCGTGAGGCTGCCGCTATCTGCACAGGAATTTACGATAGCGCCGGAGGTTGCGGCTGAAGGGACGTTTGAGCCGTACTTCGCTAGGAAACCTTCCGCTTCCGCCGTGCGCTCGCCGACACTGCCGCTTTGGTCAGCGGGTCTTTCGAAGCCAGTATAGTTACCTCCGACCCTTTTATTACCCTGGAATGCTAGTACGGCCTCGCGGACGTTGGGGGCGGCTTTGACGTCATCCCCTGCCTGCTTTTCTGGCAATGGTCCCCTGCCTTCGAGCTGTTCCCACAAGAAATCAAGCTGTACTGTTAGGTCATTGGCCTTGCTTTTCGGCGTCTGAGTATCAATAAATTTACTGCCAGGCGTCCACTGTACAAGCCCCCAGCCGAGCCCGCCACTAAACGATTCGGCGGGAGTGATTGTGCCGGGCGGGGTTTTTTGTAAACGCTGCGGCTCCAGGTTGGACTCAATCTTCATATTGCCCATGATCCCGGCTGCTTGCCAGGGCTTGAGTCCTTTGGTAATGAAAAAGTTGTAAATTTTTTCAGCATTCTCACTACCAGTAAGAGTGGTATTCTGTTCTGATCCTCCGCACTGCGCCGATGCTTCTATATCGTAGTAACGTATGTTGGAATCAAGTAATGATTTCTGGGCCGGAGACAGTGCGCTGGCACTGCCCGTAAGCATAAGGCTGGCAATAATACAGCAGTTGAGAGTATGACGTAATGTTGATTTCATCCTATGATCCATCCACTGACCAGTGCCACGGCTCTTTGTAGTACTGTTTTAAACCGTATTTAGATGCATTTTGAACCAACCATTTGTATACGGGGCTGGACGGTGCGACCCGTGGATTATTCGGACCATCGGGCTGGCCATTGGCAGTTGTATAAGAGTCCACGGATAATGATTTGCCGTCAGCCAAGTCAAAATCGAGAGCTAAGCCGGTTTGGTGATTCGAGAAGCCCGGTTTAGCCACCCTACCGTTTCCACAAGGGCATAAGCTTTGCTGGTGAGCCATGGTACGGAAACTACTGGCGGCGCGCATTGGAATTCCGGCTGCAGTTGCATCTTGTACGAGTTTGAGGATGTTGGCAGCAATTCGCGAGTTAACGAGCGCGTTACCTTTCGAACCCGGGATGTAAAACGAGGTGCCAGCTGTGCTCTCGGAACTACTGCTCGGTAAGCCAGGTATACCGCACAAGCGGATTTTTATAGGATTGCCTTCGCGGTAACCGTCGTGCACGCCGGCATCATCGGTTCCTGGTGGACAAGGGATTGAGTCTGAAGGCAGAAAGGCGTCTACTACCTCTCCTGGCGGTACTGACAGATTCTGGGCTGGTGCACTTCCCGACAGTTGTTGGCAGGCATCCTCTGCTCCTTCGGAACAGCTCATGCCGTGGGAGGTAATGATATAGGCGATGTAAAAGCGGTAGCGCACGAGCTCGGTGTTACTCGGGTCTTTGCACTTGTCAGCAATTTTGGTGATGTCCAGCGATTCCCCGTAAGTTATTTTGCCATCAGGAGCAACGGTGACGCCGAAGCATGACTGGCCGTACTCGGTGTTCATGCGGGTAAGCCGGTCGCCCTCGAGCATGTACTCCTCGAGCTCATATGGATTCTCGTACAGCGGGTCATTCTTTTCGGCACTACTGAATCCGAACATCGGGAAGCTATACTCGTAGCGCTTTGGCTCGGCTGCCCCTACAGTAGCCAGGCCAAATACTTTTATAGTCTGGCTAAAGGCAAAGCGTGGTAGCTGCGTGAGAGAGGCGACTGCCTCCGAGCGAGTTGTTGGGGTGTGCCGGAGAACACCCGATGCAACTGACTGGTGATTATAGATATTGGCGTAGCGCTCATAGAAGCTAGACTGGGCAAACGTGCCCTGCTGGTACTCTTTGGCTTCGGCTTGGACTTGGCGCTCTTCCGCCGGTGTCAGTTCGCGTCCAGCCATAGCTATCATTTGATCGCCAACAGCCATCCTGGTCCCAATATTTACGAGACCTCCCCGCTCTGCTCCCTGGGCCGCGAGGTTGACGCCGCCGGTGGTGAAGTACTTTTGAGCCCGCTTCACATACTCGTCGGGCGTTGACAAACCGACCAGCCTAAAAGTAGCGTTCATGCCCGACTCACTGAGCTGGAGAGCCTGCTTGATAACGGGTAGCTCCGCCCCTTCTTGAATAAGGGTGCAGATACCACCTACTACTGGAATTTTATCAGCAGCCTTGAAAAACCCGGGTTTTTCCTTCGACCCCGGCATGACATCTTCGACATAGCTTTTACCGGTTGCTGGCTCGCCAATCTCCTGCTTGATGTGCGGATCGTCGAGAAGCGAAGTGCCGGTTTTGGGGTCATAATTGAGGGCAGCATAGGCGCCGAGCTCTTCGGCATTGAAACCATCGCCTGACTGCACTTGGGCGCCCATGGCTTGCACGTCCATGGCAACGCGCTTCAGTTGCTGCTGGTTCTCGAAATTCTGACTGTCGATGCCATCGCTAAATGACTTAACTGCGCAGGTCGTCATAACTGCCAGCAGCGGCCCTTTGGCGCTGTTCAGTGCTGATCGCAGCTGGGCATTAA
>DATHYB010000099.1:0-3890 GCA_035459365.1 Candidatus Limnocylindrales bacterium | reverse complement strand
TTCCGTCTAATATGGGCGTCTTTGTATCGGAAAATGGCCTTGTTGCTATCTACCGTGTGAACAGCAAAGACGCCCTTTTAGATGGGAGAAAACCAATGCAACAAACACCATTAAAGTACGCCCTGTACGTTCGCAAGTCGTCCGAGAGTGAAGACCGGCAGGTACAGAGTATTGAAAGTAAACATAATGAAGGAGTACGCGTCTCGTAATGGTCTGAACGTGCAAGCCGTATTATCAGAGTCGCGGTCAGCAAAGACACCGAATAACCGGCCAGAGTTCGACAGGCTTATAGAGATGCTCAAAACGGGCGAAGTGGATGCTATCTTATGCTGGCAGATGAACCGACTATCCCGTAACCCAGCCGAGAGCGGTATACTGCAACAGCTTCTACAAGATGAAGTATTGAAATGCGTACAGACGCATGACCGAGTATTTCTGCCCGGTGATAACGCCGTTATCTTCAGTGTCGAATCCAGTATAGCCAATCAGTTCGTACGTGACCTCATGGTAAACGTACGGCGAGGGATGCATAGTAAGGCCGAGCGTGGCTGGTTCCCCGGCGTACCACCTGTCGGTTATAAGAACGATCGGGAGACGCGAACGATCGTCATAGATGATGAGCGATGGCTACTTGTACGGCGTATCTGGGATACGTTCCTGAGCGGCAATCATACGGTCAGTGAAGTGGCACGAATGGCAGACCATGAGTGGGGTTTAAGAACTATGGCACGGAAGCGTCGGGGCGATAAGGCACTATCTACAAGCGGTGTCTATGCGCTGCTGCAAAATCCCTTCTATGTTGGATTCGTACAGTACGGCGGTAAGACGTATGCCGGAAAGCATGAGGCTATGGTTAGCCAGGAGGAATTTGACCGGGCGGCGAGCCTGATACACCGCCGTAACACCGCTAGACCGGCTATTGAGCAAAAAAATGAGCCGTTCGCCTACAGAGGTCTCGTGAAATGCGGCGAGTGCGGCTGCCTTATCACCTACTCTGCCAAAACCCGACGGTATAAGAATGGAAACAGTCAGGTATTCGAGTATTGCTACTGTACGAACAGACGCAAGGACTATGACTGCTCGCAGAAAGCAACTATCAAGCCGGAGGAACTGACACGACAGATACGGCAAGAGCTTGAGAAGTACACCATCATGCCGGAGTTCTTCAAGCTAGCCGTCAAGCATCTGAACGAATATAATGACCTACAATCGCAGAAACAGCAAAAAGCGTATGAACTACAGCAACAGTCCATAAAAGCCACTGAAGACGAGCTACGAGGCTTACAGCGCATGTTATATACCGGACGGTGTAACGAATCGTTCTTCGATGACGAGAGTGTCAAGCTGGAACAGCGGCTGGTCATGCTCCGCAAGCAGTTCAACGATCAAGAAGAGAGCAATAAGGACTGGCGGCAGGAAGCGCACCGTTTCTTCAACTTCGCCAGATATGCCAAGCAGGACTTCGAGAGTGACAGTGATGACAAGAAGCGTCAAGTGCTGGCTGATATGGGTCAGAACCTAACGCTATTGGATGGACGACTAGTGTTCGAGCCTATCAAGTACCTTGTACCAGTAGTAGAAGCTCGCCAAACGATGGAAGCTGAGATGAAGCGCGTCGGAACCTTGCCGCAACAGATGAAAAAAGACGCCGAAGCGTCTATGATTTCTAATTGGTGTACCCGGCAGGATTCGAACCTGCGGCCTTTGGCTCCGCAAGCCAACGCTCTATCCAGCTGAGCTACGGGTACGTAGCGGTGTATATGAAAAGTGCTTTCGTGTACCGGAGGTGCTGGATAGAGCGTTGGCTCATCAACGACTCTGTCTTTTGCAGTAACTGCGCCAGCTGAGCTACGGGTACGCGCGCGGATTTTCGCATAAATGAGAATAACAGAGGTTATTCTATCATGTTGTCTCTGTAATTACCACAGTTTTATGTAAAGCGGTAAATTCCGATAAACAATGCTTTGCTTAAGGAAGCATAAGCAGTTACACTGAGTATAAATGGCCGAAGTCGAAATGCACGAAGAGTGCGGCGTGGTGGGTCTTTTTGCTGCGCCGGAACATCTTGAGAATTTGAAGCATGACGGTTCAGAATATGGTACGACCTTGGTGGATCATGCCTACTGGGCATTGGAGGCCGTGCAAAACCGTGGCCGGGATTCTGCTGGCTTGGCCGCGAACAGTCTTGGTAGTATCGCGGTTGTCAAAGATTTTGGTTCAATTCCTGAAGCCCTGCCCCCTGCAAGCCGTGACACACTTCCACAGGACGCACAGATCGTGCTCGGCCAAAACCGCTATGCGACTGCGGTTACCAAGAGTCCCTCGGGTATCCAACCGTTCAAGTTTAAGACGCAGTACGGCGACTTTGCCCTGGGACATAACGGTAATCTCGTCAATGACGCCGTATTGGCCGTTCGCCAAGGTTATAAGCTGCCCATTCCGAGTGATAGCTGGTTGATCGGTGCGATGACGGCCGAGCACATAGACCAAGGCTATGACCTGACTGAGTCACTCACCCGCGTTTTGCCGCAGCTCAAAGGGGCGTTTTCGGTAGTGGCTACCCATGGCGACACCTTGGTTGGCGCACGGGACCCAAATGGCTTCCGCCCGCTCCATCTCGGGAGGCTGGCCGGCGCATACGTACTGGCATCTGAAACCGGCTCACTCTACTCTATTGGCGCTGAAGAGACGAGGGAGATAGAACCAGGTGAAATGATTACGATCAGCCCGGAGGGCGTAGAGTCACAGACCTTCGCAACATCGAATCGCAGTAGTTGCGCCTTTGAATACCTCTATTTTGCCCGGCCAGATCAGAAGTTTAATGGTCGCAGTGTCCGTGAAGCTCGGCTCGAGCTCGGCCGGCAACTCGCGCATGAATCGAGTGTCGACGCTGACCTCGTCATCGGTGTTCCCTACTCCGGCCGCCTTGCGGGCGAAGGTTATGCGGCCGAAACGGGACTACCCGATGTGCAAGGACTGATCAAAGTCGAGGACATACGGTCATTCATTGCCGAAACGCAAGCAGAACGTGTGGCGATTGCTCGCCGCAAGCTGCAGGCTGTGCCTGAACTCATGGCCGGTAAGCGAGTCGTCCTTACAGAAGACTCAATCGTCCGCGGTACGTCACTGTTCGAAACCGTGCGCATCGCCCGTGAAGGTGGTGCCCGCGAAGTTCATGTCCGGGTTGCCTCACCGCCTATCCTGTGGCCGTGTTTCTATGGTGTAAGTATGGAGTCCAAGGAGGAGCTGATTGCTGCCCAAAAGTCAGTAGATGAAATCCGCGAACACATCGGCGCTGACAGCCTTGAGTATCTTTCGCTGGATGGACTCAAGAAAGCCATTGGTATTGGAGACGATGTTTGTACTGCCTGTTTTGATGGCTCTTACCCCACTGCCTTGCCACCGCATCTCATGTCCAAAGTTGCCTGACCGTCATCCTCATCCTCACCCTCAACCGTTTCCTTGTAGCTGATACAGGAACGTTCTATTGAAAGAGTGTTTTCATTTTGAAACCCAATATTCGCTGCTTACTGACCGTGTAGCGGTAGTAGTTAAATGCAGGAATGCTTATTAGCAGTAGCCACAAGCCGAGTGCTACGCCTGGGCTGAGTCCCGGGCCGAACATATAATTGGTGTAGCTTCCAAAGGAAGGAAGGCCGTCGGGGGCTGCTCCAATGGCAAACAAGAACTGTCTGTCCATCTCTTGGAGAGCCGCTTCCCGCATGCCGCCGTACAGAAACAAAGTAGGACCCGATATGAACAGGGCTATCATGAGTTGAGCGAGGAATATGCCGCTGCGGTCACGAGCGCGCCGCTGAAGCGGGAGCCAGAGGAAGGCCGCCATCAAAACCGCCACGGTGACGACCAGGAGCGTTACGTCGTAATACCGG
>DATHYB010000098.1:0-4809 GCA_035459365.1 Candidatus Limnocylindrales bacterium | reverse complement strand
GTTGTAATAGCCCAGGCCCGTGCTGGTCGTACGATTGAAGATTTTCTCCTGGTCGACTGACAAGAGACTGTTAATAAGGTTGTCGATACCTCCCACTGCCGCGTTGATCAGCTTGATAACCGGACAGATGATCCAGTTCAGGATATTGCGCAAGGTACCGCACTGCAAACTAGGGTCTTCACCTGCCGTATTGGCTCCGGTAGACTCAAAGCTTGTGCCGGCGGCTGCTGTTGTTTTTGCGGCGTTGGCATACTGGGCTTTGCCTAAAGCCGCGGCAATTTCTCGGCACCTGTATCTACCGTCACTTGATAGGGGTGTTCCCCGTCCGATCGTAATATCTTTGTCTTCTGGATAGCTGTACGGTTGAGCACTGACTGTTTTAGTTTCTGGGTCATAAACCTGGATAGGCACTTTATTAGGATCAGAGGATACGGCAGGTGTCGGGGCGGCATTACAAGCACGCTCAGCCGTAAAGTTTTTGAACAAAATGTAGTAGGTGACGTCATCGGTCGATTTTCCGGGTGAACTGCCTTGGAATGCTCTGCTATCGATTGCGCTTTTAAGCCGTGCTTGCCAGTCGTTGGGGCGGCTACCGTCAGAATTGAGTATTATGGCGGCGGCTTCATTGAGATTGGCGTACCCGGCCTTGGCCATCATATCCGAGAACCAGCCGTTCTCATTATTACATCCGGCTTTACCGTCATCCGGTTCTACATGGTGGCCGACGCGCGTGCTGCCGCCTGACAAGAACCAATTGCCGGATGAAATATCGGCACCGCTCAGTTGGTGCTTCAGGATACAGTCATCTGTAAGTGCTGCTTTATAAGAGGTCCAGAACGTCGCTTTATCGGCGATAGACGTCAGCTCGGCGTAATTGTTGACAGGGCCGGTGTCGGCGCCATCGAATGCGGGCAAGGCATAGGTAGTAGCCTCAAACAGTGGCAACAGGCTCGCCCCGAGTATAAGCACTGCCGCCGCTATTGCAGCACAAGATTTTAATCGTTGATTAACTGATTTCATATACTTCGCAAACTGCGCGCCCACACCAAAGGTTCTCTTTACGTATTCACTATACCATAAGACTGCAAGATGCATAATGCTTGTGGGAAAGTTGTCATCGTTGTCTTATAGGAGTATACTGATGATCAAGATAGTTTAGACGTTTATATATGAAACAACTAAGATTTGCAGTTATAACCTTGCTCATCGCATGTGGCTGTAGCCTAGTGGTAGCGACTACTAGCTCCGCCCAAAGCCAGCGAGACCTGATCCAGAGTAGCGCCTGCCAATCTAGTGACACGGCGACTTGTATTACCGCTACCTGTGATCCTTCCCTGCCTAATTCTGCCGCCTGCCGCAGTTGTAATACAGAAGCCAATCGGAAAACTGCCAGCTGCAGGCAGCTGAATGAATGTCAAAAAGACAAATGTAATCTTATTGTTAAGTACCTGAACCCAATTATTCGCCTGCTCTCTATAATTGTGGGAGTGGCCGTCACGATCGGTATAATCATTGGCGGCATCCAATATGCCAGCTCGGCTGGCGACCCACAGAAAGTGTCGAATGCTAAGCACCGTATCCGTAATTCGATTGTCGCCCTGATATTTTTCTTTTTCCTGTATGCACTGCTCAGATTCTTAATACCAGGAACGGGACTGCTGACAACATAAGACTATGATACATACACTCTACTCGCTCTTCTCGGTTACGAACGGCTGCCGGCCGCCGGGTTTTTTTGGCTTGAAGCCGTGGTACCAATATCTTAAGACCGAAAAAGATTGTACAGTCCGTGATTTTCAGGTTCTCGGCGGTACCAGCGGCAGTGACTTTTTATTGATTGGCCTGGCCTTGGTAGACGACCTGCTGCGTATTGCCGGATTTGTAGCTATCGGATACGTAATATATGGCGGTATTCTCTACATCACCAGTCAGGGGTCTCCTGAACAAACCGGCAAGGCCCAAAATACTATCCAGAATGCTCTGGTTGGCCTGGTTATAACCGTTGTAGCCGTTGCGTTTGTGGGCTTCCTGGGTGCACGACTGGGGGATGCATAATGAAACCTTTTCTCGCCCTTCTAGCTCAGACAACTACACAGATTGATATCCGTCCCCTGCCTGGGACTGCTGCTACACCTGCTAAAGTTCAGGCTATACTGACCATCTTATTTTCTATCATCGGCGCCTTGTCCCTGCTTATGTTTACCATCGGTGGATTTCGGTATGTCGCTTCCGAAGGAGATCCGCAGGCAACCGGCAAAGCAAAGGGTACGGTCATCTACTCTTTGGTGGGCCTGATCGTCTCGATAAGTGCAGTTTTGATCGTAACATTTGTCTTGAGGAACGTGTAGATGAAGCGATTTGTTTTTGCGCAACTGGCCCTCCTGGCCGTCCTGATGGGCGCGTTTCTGGCCCCCGCTCCGGCTTCAGCCGCCTATGACCCTTTCGGAGGCGTCCACTGTGAGCAAAATGCTCAAATACGTACATCTACCGTCTGTCAAACCGATGGCGGCAACCCAGTTACGGGCCCGACGGGCATTCTGATACGGGCGACTCGCATTGTTGCCATAATCGCTGGTATTGGGGCGGTTATTATCATCGCCGTTGCTGGCATCAACTACATTACGTCAGGGGGTGACGCCAACAAAGTGGCTCAGGCCAAGCGTACAATCATTTTTGCTGCGGTCGGCCTGGTATTAATTGCTGTCGCGCAAGCTGTCATTGCATTTGTAATAGGGAGAATTTAAATATATGTTCAAGTCAATTGCCCTCGGTCTCGCCCTTGCCTTCTCGGTTCTGGTTGGTGCGCCTGGTATGTCAACGGTATCCGCTCAGGCTGACCCGACTGATGCGGCGCAGACCCAGGTCTGTAACGGCATTTCCACGACGGTAGGTGGTGGCTGCTCAGCGGCCCAAGGCGCGAAGCTCAACACTATCATTGCCGGCGTCCTCAATATTCTGAGTATAGTCGCCGGAGTTGCTGCGGTTATCATGATTGTCATATCAGGGTTGAAGTCCATCACCTCAAGCGGAGACTCGAGTAATATTGCCGGCGCCAAAAACACGCTGATCTATGCAATCGTCGGGTTGATCGTGGTTGCTCTATCGCAAACGATCGTTCGCTTCGTGCTTGCCAGGGTATAGCACTTATGCTTGCGTTTCCTCTGTTATATGTGATATAAGTGAGTAAGAAATCAATAACGAAAGGGTTCCATATGATCTCTAAAATCAAAAACGCTGTAATGGCAATTGCACTGCTGTTTGCTTTCGCAGCTCCAGTTGCAGCTCCTGCTGTCGTCTCGGCACAGGCTAATATCGGTGGATCACTAAACTGTGGTGCTGAGCTAAACGTTCGATCGACCACTGGTTGTGCTACTCCTACCACAGGTACGACAGGCTTGCAAAATATCCTGACTCGTGCCGTCAACATTTTCTCGATAATCGTCGGTATTATTGCCGTCATCATGATCATCGTCGGTGGTCTGAAGTACATCACTTCTGGTGGTGACTCAGGTAACGTGTCAAGCGCCAAAAACACAATCCTCTACGCTATCGTCGGTTTGATCGTTGTTGCGCTTGCGCAGTTCATCGTTCGCTTCGTATTGAACACTACGTCTGGTCTTTAGTAGCCATACATATTTCTCAAAATATCCCGCTTAATACGCGGGATATTTTTATTGTGCCCGTAAGGCGGGATTCGTTTCGGTCAAAATAAAACACCCTGCTTTGAGGGTGTTTTACAGCTTGGGTTATTCTGAGTACTACTAAAGGATTTGTATTTTCTTGACCGTGTCTTGCTTGACCTTGCCGAAGCTAATGGTCAGCACGCCGTCCTTGAGCACGGCTTCAATTTCCTCTTCCTTGACAGGAACCGGCAGTGCAATGCTCCGTGAGAATTCACCCCAGTAACATTCCTGCAAGAAGTAGTTCTCGACGTCGTCTTCGTTGCCGGCGGACAAAGTGCCGCGGATCGTTAACGTGTTGTCGGAAATACTTACATCGAGATCATGCTTGTTGACGCCAGCAGTGCGTGCCTTGACAACGAGCTTTTCCCTGGTTTCGTATACGTCTACTGCTAACTGCCCCGGAACACTATCGTCCTCGTCCCATTCTTCGGCAGGTGCAGATGGTTGAGCGGCAGGTTGGGCACTTCCCAGATCATCGTCACCCAGAAAGGCTGCTGTCAGCTCGTCCTCTTCCATCAAGAGGTCGTCGTCGCGAGTGCGTCGCGCCATGGTACTTCTCCTGTACTTATTAAACCTTTGAATACCCAAACTTTTTGTGTTATTAAAAGTATAGCTAGATAGCTAACACCTTGCAATTACAAAACAAGGTATTTACAACACTTTAAACACAACATGCAGCTGCTTACGTCCGTCCTGTCCGTCATTGCCCCTCACGAATGCCTCGCCTGTTCATCTGAAGGTTCGCTGCTCTGTGTGCGCTGTATGAACATGCAACACGCTGCCCTTCCCCGCTGCTACCGCTGTCATGGAAGGTTTGTAGGCTTTGATACCTGCACTCGCTGCCGCGAAGTAAGCCCACTGCAGAGCGTTGCGGCTACCTGTGCTTACAAGGGCATTCCCAAGCAGCTGATCTGGAAGTTGAAGTTTGGTCGAGCGGCTGCGGCCGCGCAAGATTGCGCGCGGGCGATGGCTCCCCTGCTGCCAATCGACACAACTGGCCGGTTGCTCATAACACACGTACCGACGGCTACTTCCCGGGAGCGGCAGCGAGGGTACGACCAGGCGGCCCTGATGGCCCGAGCGATAGCCAGACGGGCTGACGTACCCTATACTTCTCTACTCCGCC
>DATHYB010000097.1:0-13818 GCA_035459365.1 Candidatus Limnocylindrales bacterium | reverse complement strand
GCGTATTTTGTAGCCGCCCTCTAGGGTTTTAGCTCGGTGTTTTTCAGCCCAGTTTGGACTATCGATTAGATCTTGAATTGTACCGTGTCCATAGATAAGTATTTCATCTCGTGTTTTGAGTTCATTCCAAAGCATCTGCTTGAAGCCATCGATACCTTCATACGTATTTACTACGAAATCTCTTTCTTTCGGCTGATCTCCCTCGGAAAATATGTCTTGTAAGACTGGCAGGGTGTCAGATAGAATCTTCCTGCGTAGTTTCAGCTGCTCCTCGGCGGTAGTGAGAGTGATCTCTAAGTTCGCGGGGTCATTGGCGGCTAGCTGGCGGCCTTCATCGTTCGTTTCTTCGGTGATGAGCCCACGCTTAATGAGGGCATCAGCAATTCGGTATACCTTTGTACGGTTCACGCCTGACTTCCGGGCAATCTCTAAATGGCTCATAGGTTCACGTATGAGCGTCAGATAGACTTTCGCTTCATCGGGCGTTAAGCCGAGTCGCTTTAGACTAAGCAGGATACTGTCTTTGCTGTTCAACATGGTGAACAGTTTACTATACATAAGCCATTTATGCAATACTCTGACCATTGCTGCAACTAGATAATGAGAGGAGAAATAATGAGTAAACTTAGTTTTGAGAAAGTAATGGCGGACACCTATCCGGCAATTGCAACTCCCGCCGGTGAAGAAGCATATAAAGCCTACAGATCACAAATCAAGTGGCTTGATGCGCATGAACGGCTGAATGCAAGTAATATTATGGAACTAGTGGATGAGGATTCATCTGTCCAGCAGAGCTTAGGCGCTGCTGCTGAAACGGTGCTCAGTGGCGGTCTTCGCATTGGGCAAAACCCTATAAGGGTAGAGGGAAGGAGCTTTGAACCGGGCGTTTCGATTATAATTGCTGAATCTGACGGTTCCGTCCATGGCGCGTACCACCAACCAACTCAAAATGAAACCCTGCTTTCGTACGGCAATGGTTTGCTGTGGGCGGCCGTGAAACTTGGCGATGAAAGCTATGCATATGCGCATGGTGCCAGTACTGCCGATCCTCAGGATAACAGCGGCTACAACGCGGTTTGTCGGGCTTTAGCGGGTAAGGATTTACAGGATATACCTTTTAAGGATCGAGTCCACCTCGGAGGATCAACGATGGATCTCACGAAGCAATCGGACCCTGACATCCAAGGACCTCTCTTGCATGCCGGTGTCAGCGGAGTTTTGCTGACCGACCAGGCACTACAAGCTGTCTTACATGAAGATGATGCGTTGAAACTTATCCATCAGCATGCCCAAGCCGAACAAGCTGACGATGGATTTTCGGGAAATATTTTTGCTGGATCCATTGATAGTACCATTGGCCACCTCGTACTCGGACAAGTCACTGATACATCCACCTCATCGGGGGTTGATATGGCTGTTACGATAGCCCAGTTCTCAAACGGCGTTAATGTACATTAGGTTTTGAAATTCTAGACTATCACTCAAGTAAGGTTCGCCTACATCGACAAAGCCTAGTGATTGTAGGAGTTTATCTGCTCCTTCGTTTGAGGTAAGGTGCCTCGAATAGATACCTTTGTTGCCTTGCTCTTCGAGATATTCAAGCACGGCACTAATTGCAGATCCGCCCACGCCTTTGCCCCGCATCTCTGGGTCGCCAATCATAATGTGTACTGATGGGCCCGGTACTTCCTTTGAGTCACCGAGATTTACCCAGACTGACCCAATAACATTTCCTTCGTACTCGATCATCCAGTTGAGTTGGTCTTCGCGAACCAGGAAACTTCTAACTCTTTCTGCTTCTTGTTCTAAGGTTGCAGGCAACATTGTATCTATTACTTCTTCGGTATTTCCCATGGAGCGCAATGTGGCGCGACCTGATTCTCCATTGAGCCACTGGACGCCGAGCTCGGCATCTCGCTCTACGTTTGGTTCGATCAGCTTGATGCTGGCGTCTTTTGTTTTGAGCTCTGGTGCTTTCATGTATTTAGTCTAGCAGAGCTAGCTGTTTATATAATTAGCACGGAAGTACAGGTGATGATAAAGTACGCTCTATGAATATTGTAAGATCAGCCCTCGGCCACTACGAAGCACAGGGAAGTCCCTCAGACGCAGACGTAATAGTGGGACATTCTTTTGGTACTTTGATAAGCGAAGGTAGCGCTAATCGTGCATTAGCTGACTTTGTACTTGAAACTGCTGATGGCCGGCCGATTGTGGCAGATCGCATGCTCGTTGATGCTTTTCCTCAGAAAGATGAAGACGTTGATTATGTAGTGGAAGGTCCCATCTCGAACGGTGTAGGTCAAGGAGTTGGGTCATGGGGAACGCTCAAAGAAGCCATGGTGTTTATGGAATGCGAAGGTTTGGGAACTGCTCTGATGGTCACGCAAGCTCATCATATAGGCAGGGTAGTTATGCAGGCCGATAAGCTAGGAATTAGCTCGATAGTGCCAGCAAATCTTCCGAATCGTTTCGATCCTGAATCAGAACAGCGGTGGACGCGTTCACTCGGCATGTGGGTGCCTCGTGAAGTGCTCGGTTCATTAGTACTTCGAGCCCAGAAGAAGTTGTGAGTTAGGTTCTAGCATAACAGGCAGAAGTTGTTCACTCATCGACATGTATCCCAATAATGACATTACCCTTAGAGCAATTGTCAAGACTTGCGGATTTGAAGCAAAAGGTTGATTGAAACGAGTACGTTGAAATGTTAAAAAATATATATGACAAGATTTGATTCTGAAAATTTATTTCCTCAAATGATTCGACCTCGTCTGTCAGGCGAAGATTTACTCGAGTTGGTACGGCCAGTAGAATGGAATGCTGGAGATATCGCGATTGTATTACCTTCAGATGTATTACCTCAGGTGCGATCAGGTGAGGTTACTGAGGACGAAAGGTTTTTGGTTAAGAATAATGTAACGCCTAATGAAGTTGTCGCTTGGGTGAAAAAGGCTATAGAACAATAACCCTATAAGCTGAAATCTTGTTACTCGTCCAAATAAACCTTCAAGCTGACCGTAAAAGTTCCTGCCATCTGTAGATCTCACGTGCAATCGTCTGCCAATTCGATTACTCTCTGATTGGGTTTTATTCTAGTTATGTCGGATCAGGATCAAAATGTACTTCTCGCCTCTCAAATTTGCTTTATACCCTGACAACTGAAACTTGGATGTATCTGCTAAACTATCTGCATGATCAAAGCTGTAGTAATAGATGTCGATGATACGCTCTGTCTTACAGAAGCGGCGTGTTTTGAGATGGAAAATGAGACGTTGGCTGCTATGGGGCGTCCACCGATGTCCCGTGAGGTGCATATTAGCACCTGGGGTCAGCCGCTTTTCGAGGCCATAACGGCACGCTCTCCTGGCGTAGATGTGGAAGCCTTCAAGGCAGCATACCACCCGATAATTGCGGAATATACGAGTAGCGGCAAGCTTGATTCTATACCAGAGGCTAATTATCAAGCCTTGGATAGTTTACTGGCTATGGGCAAAAAGCTCATTGTGCTGACCTCTCGGACTCATGGAGAGCTGAAGCATATGCTCGAACCGGACCACCTATTGGCTTCTCGCGTCGAAGCATTCTATTACAAAGATACTACGCAGTATCACAAGCCAGATCCAAGGGTCTTTGACGAATTATTGGCAAATCATGGACTTGAGGCTGCTCATTGCGTGTATGTCGGCGATTCAATCGGTGATGCGGTAGCCGCAAGACAGGCCGGTTTAGGCTTTATTGCAAGTCTCGAAAGCGGCTTGCGGCAGCGGTCTGATTTTGATTCTAAGCATGTAGATGTATTTATCACACGATTTCCTGATATCGTGAATGCAGTAGAGGAATTAGATGGAGCCTAAACCTAAAGTCATTCTGGCCAGCCAGTCTCCTCGCCGCAGGGAACTGCTGGCTCAAATGGGCGTGGAATTTGAAGCTATACCGAGCGACTTCGATGAAAAACTCGACGATAGCCGCCCACCCGAAGAAGTAGCTGCCGAGTTAGCCGTGGGCAAGGCAATGACTGTAGCCCGTTCGTATCCTGGCTGCATAGTCATAGGCTCGGACACCATCGTGACGCTGGCTGGGAAACAACTTGAAAAGCCTCATGATATGGCTGAAGCCACTAGTATGCTGAAGCAACTGAGCGGTCATGAAAACGACGTGTCTACCGGGTTAGCTGTCCTGTGGCTGGAGCAGAATATCAGGCTGATTGGCGCAGATACAACTAAAGTCTTCTTTAAGCCGTATGACGAGCAAGCGGTCAAGCAGTATGTTGAAACTGGCGACCCGCTCGATAAAGCCGGAGCCTATGGTATCCAAAGCGGTGCCGCACCGTTGATCAGCCACATCGAGGGCCAGTACGACACTGTCGTAGGATTGCCGACTCTACTGCTGGCTGAGTACTTGACGCAAGTAGGCATCGCGGCTCGGCCCGTAGAGCTCACTTCACCTGTGAAGCAAATCTAATGCTGAGCACCTCTCGCATACATTTTCATAAAACGGCCAGCTCTGAGTGCTATAGTAAAACTATCTAAGGAGGCGGGTGTATGAATGGCAAAGTTGTTGCAGTAATACTTGGTGTTTTGGTTGTTCTTGGTGCGGGAGCCTTCGCCCTGACTCGTTCAAACCCGGCAGGTACGCAGACGGCTATAACCATTCAGCCAACTCCGGAGCAAACGGCAAACGAGACGCAATCAGGTGCAGTAGGGGCGGAGACACCGGCCGCAACCAATGGTGCAACGGTTACATACACTGAAACTGGCTTTTCACCGGAAACGGTCCGCTTGAAGGCGGGCACAACGCTGACAGTTACGAATGACTCAAATAGGGCGCTGCAGTTCGATTCTGATCCGCACCCGCAGCACACAGCAAACCCGGAATTGAATCTTGAGATCATTGAAAGTGGCGCGACGAAAACAGTGGTAGTCAAAAAGACTGGCAGCCATGGCATCCATAACCACGTCTCAGCTCGTGACACGGGCACGGTTATTGTCGAGTAACTACTTATACTGACGCTCTTAATAGTTAAAGATCTATGGGTACATACTAGCCTTGACCCGGATAATACAGGTGGCCTATGCGTACATGATGCAGGCCCGCTCGGTTCTTCGAGTTTTGATTTGTATAAGATCTAGCTGGTTGGCGTTTAACTAGGAGGAAGCGTCCATTGCTGTGCCGCCGTACCGCTGCAGGTAGCTATTTCTAATAATGTATACTCTTCGCTACTGCCACCGACTGGTTGCAAGCATTTATTAGAATTCACATTAACCAATGTTTTATTGGCTTGATATAACCATTGCTGAACTCTGCCAGCGTTGCAGCTATAGTATTGTACGGGAGTTCCGTCCGCAGTTCCGCCGGAAGTCACATCCAGACATTTATTGCCATAGCCGATGATAGCACCAGCTTTAGAAGTTGTGTTTATTCCCGCTAGGACCCACCGTTCAGCCGAGGAGCCATTGCAGGTTTGGATTTTAATTCTCGTACCGTCGGCAGTTTGATAATTCGGGACGTCCAGGCATTTACCGGCAATTCCTGTAATCGGCCCTTGGCTGGTAATGAAACGGCCTGTTAGCTCTGTCCATAACTGACCAATTGTTTTGCCGGTTCGCTGTACGAAAATATTTTCATTGTAAAGGCCTTGGGCACCGGCCACATTAACGTCATGTATGAAAGTAGAACTGTATTTCGTTTGGATATAGTGCAGCAAATTTGACCCCGGAGAATATCCATTCAGGTACGTCTCGCTCGCATACGCTACTCGCGGCGCGCGGTCTTTGTAAATGTGCTCCCGGGTATAGTCGGCTTCACCTTCGACTATCCAGCCCGGTAAGTTGCCGCGGGTGCTTTGGTTGCGCTGGATCACATGCGTTGCTTCATGCATGAACGCGCCCGGTGATGACGCGAGCCTCTCGTCTTTGAAGTAGTTTGTGCTAAAACGTATGACAGTGCCTTCTACTTGAGCGACGCCAGTGTAGTTAGGGTCAGCTATGACCGTAAAGCTCGTCGGTGGTGCATAGTTCGGATAAGCATAGTAATCGCCAAGTACCGGATACCAATCGAGCAGGAGCGGCCTCAGTACTTCCTCCATGTAACCTTTATATCCTGGCGCCAAAGAAGCATCCATGGTGATGGTTGGGCGGGGAGTGTGAAATGGACCGGGAGGCAAGGGAGCGTGTGCTGTTGCTGCTGGCATTCCCGCGGTAAAGCTTATTGCGTTGCCGCCCGAAGCAGTGCTGTCGGTTTTGGTAAAGGCATAGTTACTCAGCACTCCACTTTCCGCCTCGCGGCTTATTCCTTGGGTCGCTGCCCGGATGGATATAACTGTTATTCCTATGCCTATAAAAACGAGGATAATCAGAGACAGCGTACTATATCGTCTTAAGTATGTAGCCAGCTTCTCTATTAATGGCCTTAAAGTGAGCATATATGTTCAAGTATCAGTACAGCTTATGGTTAACAATATAAGTCTATGACTAGAGTATGTCAAATAGGCATACTCCTACAATCCAACACTATAAACTCTGCTAGTAGGTACGAAATAGTAGGTAATAAGACCGTACTGCGTCATACTATAAGGAGAATTGCCGCATTGATAGTATCAGTATCAAGCGAACGTAGGGGAGTACTATGCCAAAAGATAAAGGTAAAAAAGAAGTTAAGAAAGCTAAACAGCAGAAACCGAAGGTATAACAATGGCAGCAACTAAATCCCGCGCTAATTTTCTGTCTACTCCCGATGGTGTCCGGATCAGTGACTTGCTCGACAAAATGGTTGCCGACGTAAAGTACAATACCCAAGCAACGTACAGTGTCACCGGCGCTGGCAACTTGAAGTCATTCACTACTAAACACGTACAGTATTTGATCGCGAATCCGGGGCTCGATCCGGATATGTATCTTGCCAATCTGCGCATGATGACACGTGTACGCTGAATCTGTTCTATAGATTGCATATACATTACATTTATCCGACAATAGACCTATATGAAACTAGCCGTCATTGGCGCGAGCGGACGAACGGGTAGAATACTCGTTGAACAAGCCTTAGCTGAAGGCCATGAAGTGCGGGCGGCGATACACCGTTATAATCCGTTCAAGCCCACTCCCGGTCTAACGCCGGTGCAGTGTAATGGCAGACAGATCGAAGATGTGGAACATTTGCTTGACGGCTGCGAGGCTGTCGTCAGCCTGATTGGGCATGGTTGGAAATCACCAGCCCAGCTGCAAACTGATACTATCCGGAATGTGCTTGGGGCCATGGAGCTACAGCACATCAATCGTATTATTAGTTTGACGGGTACGGGAGTTCGCATGCCCGGCGACAGCATAACGCTGATCGACCGCCTCATGAACCTCACGATACGTCTGATTGGCCCGAAACGGATTCGTGATGGTATTCAGCATGTTCGTGTTCTGCAGGAGAGTGACACGCAGTGGACGGTTGTCCGGGTTCTCAAACTCGCTAACTTTAGGACTGCTCAGTTCCGGCTGTCGCTGCATGGGCCAGCCAAAACGTTCGTGCCTCGGGCTGATGTTGCCCTGGCAATCCTCGAAGTGCTCGACCATGCCAGTTATGTTGGACAGATGCCGATTATTGCATCATCCCAGGACCTCGAGTAAGAAGTTTTACTGCTTTTCTATCCTGTTTACGTATACTTTTAACCGGTGAAAACGACGATAGTTTGGTTTCGAAATGACCTGCGGGTGCATGATCATCCGGCTTTAGCTGCCACTGCCCACCCTTCTGGCCTTGAAGCAAGCCCGATGCGCTAGCGTATCTTCGAAGCTAGAAGCCGAACTTCTGTAATTGGGCCGTATTGAGCGGCTGGATTCGTAGTTTATTGAGTTTATGTGTCAAAAACTGCTGCAGAATCTTATAAGTGTCGAGGTCAAAGACTTTACCGCGTTCGTGTACCTGCGGTTCGCAGTCAGCGTCTTGCCGGACTTCGGCTACGACGCACCACTGGTCGACGATAATACCACTGTCGCCGAGCCCTTCGACATGGCGCTCTTGCAGTAGTATCGGGCTCTGGTACGGCCAACTTTGAATGCGCTGCCGCTCAAAGGCTAGGGCTACCCGCTGGTTGTAAACATCGATTGATTCCTTACCGGCGCAGGCGCCGCGGCACTTACCGAGCTGGGATAAGAAGCAGCGGCTCTTGGTCTTTTCCAGCCCTAGGAATTTCGGGCACAGTTCGTACATTTTTTGTAGATTGTTGAGTGCTTCACGAGCTTTGCTGCGACGGTCAAAGACGGCGAGGGTATTGTCGATATCGTGCGCTTCAATCTGGGCCACTTCTTCGAGCTGAATCATGCTATAGCCATCAGTGTCGTACACCTGCTTGGCGAGCATCAGCTTCTGCGTACGGCGGAGTTTGCGGTTGTAAAGCGGTTGCATTTCTTTAACCAACCTCGACTCGAGCAGCAGGGCTTGCAGTTCTCCACCGGTCGTAACAGTCGAAACATTGCGGATAGCTTGGGCGATTTTGTACTCCCGGCCGTCGTCATGGTCATGACCAAAGTGCTGCAGCACCCGCTTCTTGATGTTAATACTTTTGCCGATGTACAGGGGCCGGCCGGTTTTGTCTTCAAAAATATACACACCCGGTGTCTCAGGCAAATCCTTAACGAGTCCTGGTTCCAATCCTTTTGGCAGGGCCGGTTGCTTCATTTGTCTGGCGATAGCCTGCTCGACAATTTCCGGTTCAAATGAGCGGTAGGTGTGTTCAATAAATTGCCACAGCACATGGGCATCGTCATAAGCGCGGTGACGCTTGTTGAAGCTGAAACCGTACCGTTCGATAAGCGCCTCAAGCTTGTGAGTACGGTGCTCGGGGTAGAGCGTCCGTGACAATTTCACCGTACAAACCTGTTTGGGCAGAAACGGTTTACTGACACGTTTGAATTCTTGCTTTAGGAAGGCGTAGTCAAAGCGCACGTTGTGGGCTACGAACACGGCGCCCTTCAATATGTCATAGAATTCATCGGCGATCTGCCGGAAGGGCATAGCACCTTTCAGATCCTCGTTGCGAATACCGGTAAGATCGGTGATAAAGGCCGGTACGTCTGCTCCCGGGTCGATCAGCTGGTTAAAAACGCGCGTGATGCGGCCCTTTTCGACACGAATTGCCGCAACTTCTATGACCCGACCGCGAATATGATCGCTGCCGTTTGTTTCGACATCGACAAATACCATCGGCGTGTCGTAGCAGAATGTGCGAACCCCCTCCATTACCATTAGTATAATACATTTGACGTTTAGACTGCTATAGGATAATAAGCGTAAGCATCCAAAAACACTGCTTCGGCTCGTAATTTCGAATCGTGATATGACTGGGCTTGAACTGATGAAATGTACCTGAGTATGCAGGTCTCCCATCAGCGGTTGCAGCGTGGTAAATAACACCGAGAATTTTCTTGCTCCGAAGAGCGCCGGGCAGTATGATAAGCAAACACAGATAGCAATACATAAATAAAACACATTGACAAAAAAGCAAACTTGTGTATAATAATAAGTGTTGTGATCACAAACAAAAACTACAAAAAATAAAAAGAACGACAACTACAAGGAGCGGTAACTAGAATGAAAACGAAAAGCGGCATGACCTTCGAATTTATAACAACGACAGATCGTGAAGTCTCTCGATTTGATCGATTCCTTCGCAAGTCATAACTAAACGACTACACGCACAAACACCCCGGTACATAAGCTGGGGTGTTTTTAATATAAGAAGGGGAAGTACTGCAGGGTGACAATAAGAAATTCAGCAGACTGGCTGGCGACCAGTCGGCATACTGCCTCCATGATTCAAGGAATATTGTTTGATGTGGACGGCACGCTCGTCGACAGTAATGACCAACATGCGCATTCATGGGTAGAAGCTTTTGCGGCCCATGGCTATGACGTGCCATACGAAGATGTGCGCCGCTTGATCGGCATGGGCGGTGACAAGCTTATTCAATCACTCCAGCCAGGCCTGAACGATGAAGAAGGTGTAGGCAAGGAAATCAAAGAGCTGCGATCTAAGACCTTTCTCGAGAAGTATGCGCCTACTCTCAAACCTACCAACGGAGCCCGTGATCTTGTGCTTGCTGTCCAGGGACTTGGCTTGCAAACCATGGTGGCCAGCTCGGCCAAGCAAGATGAGCTGGACGCACTTCTGACGGCCGCCAATGTCCAAGATCTGCTCACTGAAGCCACGACATCTGATGACGCTGAAAACTCCAAGCCTGACCCCGACATCATCCACGTAGCCCTCAACAAGATTGGCCTGAAGCCATCTGAAGTCGGCATGATAGGTGACACGCCCTATGACATTGAAGCAGCGACCAAGGCGGGAGTAGCCTGCGTTGTCCTGCGGAGCGGCGGCTGGTCGGACAGAGATCTATCAGACGCATTTGCCATATACAACGACCCCGCAGATCTACTCGCCCACCGAGATGATTTCGGACTGTAACACAAATATGAAAGGGAAGTAACCATGCTACATTTTGATCCTGAACGTTTCACACATTCCGCTGATGAGGTAGAGCAGGACATTACGCTGCAACAGATAATTGGGGATGAAGTTAGACTGCCAGAAGACCCTAACGAACTACTACGCCTTCATGATGCAAATGTAGAGGCGATGCAGAGTGTTGCTCCAGTTAAAGGTGTGTTGATCCGATCCCAGGCACCACAAGAACAAATCGACTTCTATGACAAAATGTTCAAGCATCTCTTGTATGATCGGGGCAAAATTATGCGCCAAATTAGGCTGCTCGGACTTGAGCCGCATGCTCTAAACACTATTGACGCGCTCGTCCCAGAGGATGAGCTGCCTCAGCTGGACGTTTACCCACCGCCTGCTGGCAGACTACAAGATTCAATGGTGGAGCACGACGAGTCTAATTCTCAAGAACAATCACCTCAGCGCAAAGGTATTGGCAAGCTGCTTGGATGGTAACAAAAAACACCACCTTTTCTTAGGCGGTGTGTACTATGTCGAAATGGTAGCGGCGACAAGACTTGAACTTGTGACCCCAGGCTTATGAGTCCTGTGCTCTAACCAGCTGAGCTACGCCGCCATGAATGACAGGGGTGATTGTAGCACGTCCGGCCTCTGTTGGCTAGCCCCTCTGTGTCGCAAACAGCGCGCCGGCGACAATCAATCCCAAGACTACAATGCCGAGGTGGACATACGCTGGGTTGAGGCGCTGGGCGATGCGCGAACCAACAAAGCCACCGAGCAAACTTCCGACAACCAGTACGTTACCATATTGCCAGTTGATCAGACCGATCCAACTGAAATAGACGGTGCATACGAGGGATATAGTTGCGCCAGCTAGGTTGTTGAGGCCATTGATTTGGTGGAGGTTCGTGATGTGGGTAAAGCCCAGAAAGGCCAGCATGATAAATCCAAACCCAGCCCCGAAGTAGCCGCCGTAGATTGCCATAGGAATGAGAGCGACGCCAATCAGGACGAGCGGCGCAGTGCGGTGGTGCTTTAGGTTGCTCGCAAGGTGACTATGTAGTAGTGGTTGGAACATAAACAGCAGCACGGCTGCAAGTACCAGGTAGGGAACCGCCCGTTCAAATTCTGTGCTGTTGGTGTGGGCTAATAGCCATGAACCCACGACGGCACCGATGAAGCAGGGAATGAGGAGTAGCAAGTACTTTCGTGGTAGCTTGGCGAGATAGTGTCGGTAGCCGTATGCAGATGTCAGTGCACCGGGCCATGAGCTGAGATTGCTGGTTGCGTTAGCCGTAACGGCAGGCAATCCGGCTGCAAGCAGGGCGGGAAAGAGAATGATGATACCGCCGCCAGCAAATGAATTGACAACACCCGCAAAGAAACTTGCCACAAAGATGGCGGTTAGAAGCATAAGCTCTATTTTGTCATAGAACGTGGTGCGAGCCTACTGAAATAGCTCAGGCTTGGCTTGTCTGAGGTTTTGCCAGCAGGGCTCGAAAAGGGGCGAGGGCAATGATCTGAAAGTGAACCAATCCAGCCCGGTGCATTTCTCGGGTTCGGTGATACAAGGGTCGCCGCTCACCCAATCTGCGGTCATCCAAATAGATACGTAATGCTTTCCCTTGTCGGTAAAGATATCATTCGTAACCGCTAAGAGTTTGGGACTGCTAATCACCACGCCGGTTTCTTCCATTACTTCTCGCCTTGCAGCATCTTCCCAGGATTCTCCATGCTCCAAGTGGCCTCCGGGAACGCTCCAGGTGCCGACTCCATGGGAGCCATGGCGCTGTTGCATCAAAAACTTATCGTCTTTCCAAACAAAGCACGCAACCCCGACTCCAGGCATTGTCATTTTTTCCTTCATAGCAATCTCTCAATCTTAGCATTTTCAAACCTCGACCCCTTGAATGGTATCGAGGGATTTGCGACGTGGCGCAGGGCCCGGCCAAACGATCCATGGCTCACGACCAGAATCGTGTCGGCGTCGACTGCCTTCAGATGTTTAAGGGTAAGGTAAGCTCGCTCCATCAGGCTGTCTACAGTTTCGATGTCGGCAATACCGTCGAGGTCGAGGTCGGGCTGCCACGGCTGGCCCTCGAGCATGCCGAAATGCCGCTCGACCACCAGGCTGTTTATGTCCAGCTTTTCGAGTGGATAGCCAATGACATCAGCGATGATAGCGGCGGTTTCATGGGCCCGAGACAACGGCGAGCAGAGGATGTAGTCGATGCCGAAATCTTTAGCAGCAAGGCCGGCGAGCTTGGCTTGCTTGCGGCCCTCATCGGTCAGTGGAGTTTCAATCGAACCTGCCCAGCGGCCGGCTTTGTTGAGTTCGCTCAGCCCATGACGGCAAAAATACAGGTGTTTCATGTGTTTGTCTCCTTATACCAGTCTATGAAGGCTTCCCATCCCTCGGCTACCTCGCGCTTGGCTGGATCGCGGCCCTGCTCAAACGCTTGAGACACACTTAGTCCTTCATCGCCTGGCATGCTGATGATTTTCCAAAGGGTATTACCCCGCACACCGGCGCTCTCCTTGAGTATTGTTCCAGTGTACTCTTTCAGAAATACCTTCTGCGTCTGGTCGTGCTGATAGGCAATCCGCTGTGACAAGATAATTCGGCGGTCCTCAAGTGGGGCTGTCAGCCGCAAGAGGTCCTCGACGGTTAGCCAGTGCAAGATCGATTTCATGTACGGGCCAGGAAAGCCGTTCAAGCCGGGGATTGCCCATGAGTCGTCATTGACAACCACTGGCCGCTTCAGTGCTTCATATGCTTTGCTGACTTTATCGCGAACAATTTTATCGCCATCTTCGGATTGAATTTCATCAGTATCAAGGTCTTCCTGTACGAGATGTAGGCCATGTTTCTGAAACGTGGCCTGTGCTATTTCAAATTTCTCAGGATTGCCAGTCACGAAGGTCAAGTCAGTCATCCTTCTAGTATACTGTTTTCATGATTGTACAAAAGTGGCATAGCTGCGTTGATCGGGCAGTTCAGGCTCAGACACGTGTCAACTCCGTCAGAAATCCTAAAAAGGCTCATAAGCTTGCTGCTATCGCTGGCGAACATGGTCTTGATGCAGAACAGTTCCAAGCTGTATGCAAGCGGCAGCTGCGGCGTTGGCCACTTTTGCCATAGATATGGACACGCAACTCCCCGAAGGTGCCTATATCGTAGCCGTCTCCGGCGGTCTGGATTCTATGCTGCTGCTTGACCTGCTCGCAGCTCAAAAGCATCTTGACCTCGTGGTGGCCCATTTTGATCATGGTATGCGGCCTGATTCACGGCTTGACTGTGAGTTTGTCGCCAGAGCTGCTAAGCACTATGATTACCGTTTGTGTCAGAAACAGGGCAGCTAGGCTCGAAC
>DATHYB010000096.1:0-3143 GCA_035459365.1 Candidatus Limnocylindrales bacterium | reverse complement strand
CTCGCAGCCTAGGTATCGTCATTATCACAATCGCCGTATTGCTTACGAGTATTTACCAGACGCGCAGCTATTTTGTCGCCTGGCGCTATAGTCCAGAAACTATCAGTGCCTTTGATCAAAAGCTGTAATATACAGAGGTTTGCTCTATTTGCTACAATATAGAGATCAGCCTAAGGAGTACTTGATGAATAAATTCGACCAAGCCAAGATGTTAATGCGGGTCCGCAAGATTCAAAAGGAACTGCAAAAGCAAGTCATTATCGTTGAGCAAGGTGATGGCGCCGTGCGCGTAGAAATCACCGGCGAGCAAAAAATCAAGAAAGTTCACATAGACCCTGAATATGTTGACCTTGATGACATCGGACAGCTGGAGCGCTGGATTGAAGATGCCGTCAAAGAAGCAATCCAGGAAAGTCAAAAAGTTGCTGCTGAAAAGATGCAGCCGATGATGGGCTCTCTAGGCAGCCTCGGACTATAGGTTCCATGCAGGTCCTGCCTCCGGCCCTTACTGAAGTCATAGAAGCCCTGGGCTCACTGCCGGGTGTCGGACCGCGGACTGCAGAACGCTACGCTTATTTCTTGCTCAAACACGATCCGCATATCAGCGCCCGGCTTGCTGATACCTTACAAAGTCTGCACGGGGGCATTGGTCAGTGCCGTAAAACGTTTGCACTCATTCCTGCTGGCCAAGAGCTTTCAGATCTCTATACTGATCCTCGTCGCGACAAGAAAATTGTAGCAGTCGTTGCCGAGCCATTCGACGTGGTCGCCCTCGAAAAGATTGGGCAGTTCCATGGCACGTACCATGTACTCGGCGGACTGGTGTCGCCGATTGACGGTATTGGACCAGATCAACTCCATATCGCAGAGCTGATTCAGCGGATAGATGAAGACCAGGTCGAAGAAATAATCCTCGCCACCAATGCCAGTGTCGAAGGCGAAACAACGGCACTATTTATCCAGCAACAAATCGGAGACCGCGGTGTAATGGTTACGCGCCTAGCGAGGGGGCTGCCTATCGGGGTCGATCTCGAATACGCTGACCAGATTACGCTCGGACGGGCACTTGAAGGCAGGCAGGCCTTATGAGTTACAGCGAAACGGAAACTATCAAGACTATCATCGAAAATGCCAGCACTATCCTCGTCATGCAAGCCGACAACCCTGATGCTGATTCTTTGGGCAGTGCCCTAGCACTTGAAGAAATGCTCGGTGACCTGGGCAAGCAGGTGCACCTCTACTGCGGGGTGCATATACCCGACTACCTGCACTACATTCCCGGCTGGGACCGCGTCTCTACTGAAGTACCTATCTCGTTTGATGCGAGCATCATTGTCGATACCAGCGCGGACAGCCTGTTTGGCATCCTCAACGATTCCGCAGCTCGGCCACTAGTAGCATCTAAGCCCTGTATTGTCATAGACCACCATGCAGTCGAACCGAGTATACCCTACGCCAGCGTGGTACTAAACCCAACTGCAGTTGCGACGGGCGAAGTTCTCTACGAACTAGCCCAACAACTCGATTGGCCCCTGAATGCCGGTGCTCGGCGGGCACTGTTAGCTGCTATCATGTCTGATAGCCTAGGCCTTACCAGCGAAGGCACCAGCCCGCGTTCCATACATATTGTCGCTGAACTCGCAGAAGCGGGCACCAGCATTGCTGAGCTTGAAGCTAGCCGCCGTGAGCTGATGCGTAAAAGCCCTGAGCTACTTGCCTATAAAGGGCGTTTACTGGAGCGCGTTGAATACCATGCTAACGGGCGGATTGCCATCATCACCATTCCATGGGCCGAAATTGAACAGTACAGCTACGCCTACAATCCATCTATGCTCGTGCTTGATGAGATGCGGAATGTAACAAATGTACAGGTGGCACTGGCATTCAAAGTCTATAATGACGGGAAAATAACTGCGAAAATACGCTGCAACTACGGCTCGGCTATAGCTGCCGACCTCGCCAAACAATTTGGCGGCGGCGGTCACCCATATGCCAGCGG
Source organism: Candidatus Limnocylindrales bacterium (assembly GCA_035459365.1). Taxonomy (GTDB): domain Bacteria; phylum Patescibacteriota; class Saccharimonadia; order Saccharimonadales; family UBA4665; genus UBA4665. The sequence continues at coordinate 1,144 of DATHYB010000096.1, read as the reverse complement.
TTTCAAGATCGTCAACAAACGACCATTTATAGAAGTGAAAAACGACTGTATTAAGGCGGCGGGCCAACTGCTTGACGCCTTGCCGCCGACCTCAATTACAGCAATATAAATGAGAATTTAAACGGCTTTATTTATGAAACTATACAATACCCTGACTCGATCAATCGACAGCCTCCAACCTCTTTCTGGTAATACTATAAAGCTCTATACCTGTGGATTGACCGTTTACAGCCAACCGCATATCGGCAATTGGACCGGCTACATCTACTGGGATGTTCTGGTCCGCAGCCTGCGTGCCGAGGGGTACTGCGTTGAACGGACGCAAAACATTACGGATGTCGGTCACCTCGTAAGTGACGACGATGAAGGCAATGACAAGATGGAAGTCGGCGCTAAACGCGAGGGCATGACTGCCTGGGATATCGCCAACAAGTACATTGCCATAGCCGACCATGAGGCCTATGATCTCCTGGGATTCGTGCACCCGGAACATATCGTCCGCGCCACCGAATGCATTGACGAGCAAATAGTTTTTGCAAAAGAACTTGAAGCCAAAGGCTATACCTATATCATTCCGGATGAAGGAGTGTATTTCGATACATCCAAATTGTCGGAGTATGGACGGCTCGCTCGTCTGGACATCGAAGGACTCCAAGCCGGGGCCCGCGTCGCCGTCGAAGGCAAGCGCAACCATACAGATTTTGCCATTTGGAAATTCAGCCCCGAAGGCAAGCAGCGGGATATGGAATGGGACAGCCCCTGGGGCAAAGGCTTTCCGGGCTGGCACTTAGAGTGCTCGGTGATCGCTCGCAAGACGTTGGGCGATCAAATTGACATACACACGGGCGGCATTGATCATATTCCGGTACACCACACCAACGAAATTGCCCAGACTGAGGCACTAACGGGTAAGCCGTTCGCGAGCTTTTGGATGCATAACAACCATCTAAAAGTTGATGGTGGCAAAATGTCTAAATCGCTCGGCACCATTTACACTTTGCAGGACATACTCGATAAAGGCTACGGCCTGGATGCTTTCAAGCTGTTTGTCCTTGGCAAGCAGTACCGCACTGAAGGTAACTTCACCTGGGAGCATCTGACTGCTGCCCAGCAGCGACTAAATCATTGGTATCAGATAGCTGTT
>DATHYB010000095.1:0-4175 GCA_035459365.1 Candidatus Limnocylindrales bacterium | reverse complement strand
GTAAACGCACCTTTACGCTGCATCTTTGGAAAAATAGCGCTGATTTCGGATGGGGCGGCATGGTTTATGCACTCCTTAACTTATTGTTCGTGCTTGGGGTAATTTATGCACTGATCAAAATCTTCAAGCTTGATAAACTAGATATACCAAAAGAAAAAGCCGCCGCAGATGCGCCCGCTAAAGGCAATACGAAGGCCAAAAAGACGAAAAAGAGCACTGCCGCGCGAGTCAAGCTACAGCCGGCGCAAAAATAACCAGATGAGTGAAGGAGGGCAGGATGGATCCGAAGCAGATGACCGACGATGATTGGCGCCAGAAACTGACGCCCGAGCAGTACCGCGTGCTGCGCGAACAGGGGACTGAAGTCCCGGGCAGCGGCGAGCATTTATACAATAACGACGCCGGCGACTATATCTGCGCCGGATGCGGCACCGTCGTGTTTAAGAGTGATGCCAAATATGATTCGCATACGCCTGGCCTGATTGGCTGGCCGAGCTTTAGTGCAGCGGCCGACAATGACGCTATCGAACTTCGTGACGACAACAAACTTGGCATGCACCGCACGGAAGTTGTCTGTAAAACCTGCGGCGGCCACCTCGGCCACTTGTTTGATGACCCATCATCGCCAAATGGTGTGCATTACTGTATCAATTCGCTATCGCTTGATTTCAAAAAGCAGTAGCTGAAAGTCGTACAGCCTAACTGGCAGCGTACAAGCATAGGTGTGCAATGTACATTCTGGGGCATAAAGAGTTAGGGTCTACTGGCAGTCGTTTGAGGCGGAATACTTTTCGCCCCACACAGCCATTTGTTTGAGTATCGGTATCAGGTCGAGTCCTTTTTCGGTCAGGAAGTATTCAGTGCGCGGCGGAACTTCTGCGTAGGTCTTGCGGCTGATGATGCCCCAGGTTTCGAGGTCGTCGAGCCGCTGAGAGAGGGTACGCGGGCTGATGCCATCGAGTGAGCGTTCGAGTTCGCCGAAGCGCTGCGGACCGGTGGCGAGGTCCCGGAGGATCAGCGCGGTCCATTTGCTACCGATAATTGCCATGGCGGCGGCGATACAGCCAACGCGAGGTTCTAGAGCGGGTGAGTTTGTATTCATACTTTACTTTGTATAGTGCGAGTCATATACTACTAAGTGCTATACAAAGTATATCACATGGTAGACGTGGCTACACGCAACTGGCATGGGCGGTACAAGGAGTATTTTTCCTAGTTCGAGAGCTCGACATGGGCCACGCGGTGCGGAAGCAGTAAACACGGGTTGCCAATGGATACATAAAAGGAGGATGTATGAAATTAGGTATTATCGTCGGAACGACACGCGAGGGCCGTCAGAGTGCTAGGGTTAGCAAGTGGGTAGCAGTTGCCGCAGGACAGGGCGAAGAGGCTGAGGTGACGATTATTGACCTCACCGATTACCCAATGCCATTTTTTGCTGAGCCAGCTTCACCGCGCTACAACCCGCAGCGCCAGGCTGACCCTACTGCCCAAAAGTTTCTTGATGTTTTGGCCGCGCAAGACGCCTACATATTTGTCACGCCGGAATACAACCACTCAATCCCCGGCGTTTTGAAGAACGCCCTCGACTATATCGACTTCCAGTTGCGGCGCAAGCCGGCTGCTGTCGTGTCGCACTCAGTTGTGCCTGTCGGCGGCGCCCGCGCCCAGGTGCACCTCAAGGAAATTTTGTCCGAGCTGTTCGCTGCCCCAATCCAAAATGGTATTGCCCTGCAGAGCACGGACCTCAGTGATGAAGGTGAGCTGTCTAAGGAAGTGAAGGCCAACCCCTACGGCCCGCAAGGCGCCCTCGAGGGCCTCGTCAAAGAGCTCAAGTGGTACGGCGACGCTTTAGCTGCTGCCCGCGCCGAAGCTTAAGCCTAACGTTCGGAAGTATACGAGCCCGGTCCTGCGCTGACCGGGCTTTTTGCTGCCCCGGCCGGGCTGGGCTATAATAGCTCGGATGGCAGACAATGTACCAAAACCGACCAAGCTTCTATGGATTGACCTTGAGATGACCGGGCTGGACCCGCAGCAGGATGTGATCCTGGAAGTTGCTGCTGAGATTACTGACTTTAACTTCAAGACACTCGCCAGTTACGAGGCGCGCATCCGGCAGCCCCGCGAAACGGTGCTGGATCGTATGCAAAAGAATACCTGGTGGGCTGATTATCCTGATAACCGCGATGAATTCGTCCGAAAATTACCAGAAGGCAAGACGTCGGCTGAGGTAGAGCGGGAACTTGTCGCTCTTGTCGAAGCGCAGTTTGGACGTGAACCGGCAGTGCTCGCGGGGAACTCCATCCACAACGACCGCAAATTCATTGCCGAATGGTGGCCGGAACTCGACCTGCGCTTGCACTACCGGATGCTCGATGTTAGTTCGTGGAAGGTATTTATGCAGGGTAAGTACGGGGTGGATTTCGAAAAGACAAATGCTCACCGGGCCTTTGATGATATTCAAGCGTCTATTGCCGAGTTGCAGCACTACCTCGAGTGGTTTCAGTCGCACGGCTCAAAGTAGCTCACTTCACACCTTTGCCACTCAAATTTGCATGTCCAAGGGGGAAGAGTATTGTTCGCTACTCAAACACTCAACTTTTTAGTATAGTCTTTATGCTGTAAAACCGATAGGATATTGTTCACATAGTGTTCGCATGCACCTTCGTGTATGCTGCAAACATGAGCGGAATACCTGAACAACGTTTTTGGAATGATATACAAGTTGGCCCTGAGCTGCAGGTTCGCCTGACGCCTGAAATTTTCGATGTAATGCAGGTTGCAGCAACGGAGAACGTCTACTTCGATACGAAACATGCTACGGAACCAGATCTGGGTGACATGACGTTGCTCAGGTACGAAAAGCCTCAGTTCGCGATCTGTAGCGCTAATTCACTGGGTAGAATTGCTTCAAATCTGCGTCGTTTTGCCGACAGTACTGACTACAGTGTTGTCGAGAAAGCTATCGAGTGCCCCGTTGACTTGCAGCCTTTGCTTAGCGAGGATCTTGCTACCCGGAGGCAGCTTGGAGCCGTTGCTGAGGAAATTGCCGGCGTATTTGAGAAAAAAGCCGAACTACTTGAAGGTATTGCCGGCCGGCCAATACCTGATGCCGATGAATGGTTCAAAGGCTTGCTCAGCTAGTCGGGGCGCAGTCCACAAAATCGCCTCCATATGGTAGGGTAGAATGCATGGACCACAAAACTGTCGAAGACTATATTTTGAGCATGCCGAACGCCGTCCGTGACTATCCGTTTGGCGAGGACGTTGCAGTTTATCGAATCGGTGATCCGGCTACTGATACGGAATCCAAAATGTTCGCCCTCATAGCCGAAGGTTCAGATCCGGTGCGGCTGAGCCTGAAGTGCGACCCGCAGCTCAGCACTGTACTCCGTGAGAAGTATGAAACAGTGATGGCGGGGTACCACCTCAATAAAAAACACTGGAATACGATTATTCTGTCCGGTCAGCTGGAGTGGCCGGAAGTGCAGGACCTCATCCGACATTCGTACAATCTTGTGTCGAGCGTTTAGGGCGTCTGGCCGCCGATTTGCTTGAGGAGCAGCCCGGCTCCCTCGTGCTGCTTGGTGAGAAGTTCCTTTTCGCTTTTACTGGCTGAAGCTTTGTGGGCTGCAGCAAGCTGGGTTTGGTATTTCGTCAGGCCATTCTGCATGATGGCGAGGTACGTTGTGTCGTAGCTATTGGCAGCTTCGGCTGCCGTGAGTGCTTCGTCGGTCTGGGCATCTTGGGCGGCGGTCAGTTTTTTTGGGTCGAGCTTTTTGCCCCTGGTGCTGAGTTGTCCGAGCAGGTCTTTCTGGGCTGACGTAAGGCTAATATTTGCGTTCGCTGCAAAATTTTGGACCGGGATATCATCGACGTTGCTTTTGGCTAGGCCACCAACCCGGATCAGCTCTTGCTGTTGGTTGGCAACAGCAGTAAGTTCGGCAATGTTGTCTGGTGGCTTGAGAAATATTGCATAGGCCATGAGCAGTCCAACCACGAGGCCGGCCACACCAAGCAAGAAGATGACTATCTTGACGGGCGTGGAAAGGGATCCACCGGGAATGAAGCTCGTCTTTTTGGCGGCGGGTTGTTCTAGGAAAAAGTCGTACGGATTCTGCTGCGGCTGTGCCGAAGGCTGGGCGTACACGCCTGGTTGCAATGACTGAACGGGT
>DATHYB010000094.1:0-3025 GCA_035459365.1 Candidatus Limnocylindrales bacterium | reverse complement strand
TGGCATAGTCAAAGTGTGGGCATTGTCCATAATATGGTCAGCGGGCAAAAAGTGGCTGTTGGTAAAGTAGTGGGCCTGAATCCGCGTAGGCACCGGATCAAAGTCCTCGAAAGGGCCCGGCTTAAACCGGTCGTCCAGTTTCATCACGGCACCGTCCAAGGCATTGTAGGCATATGCAGACGTTTTGCTGGCCGTTTCATCAGAACTTAAAATCTGCTCAAAATGATAGGCGGTAGGATTGGTATGATGTTCCGATGGTGTTTTATCCAGATAAGCCTGCCAGACTTCCGGGTAAAACGTGCGGAAGCCAGCCTGGTTCAGCCAATCCATTTCTTCTTGGCGGCCAGTCAGGACGCCGTACAGGACGAGGGCTTCAACCCGTTCAGGGTGGGTTATGGCAAAAGCGAGGGCCAGGCATGACCCCCATGATCCGCCCATCAGCACAACTTTATCGATCTTCAGGCTGTCGAGAATTTTTGTAATATCCTCGACCAGATGTTGGGTCGTATTGTTCTCAAGCGATCCGTACGGCGTGCTTAAACCAGTGCCGCGCTGATCAAAGAATATGGCCCGCTGCCGGGATGCATCAAAGTAGTCCTTGTGAGAGTCGCTGCAGGGAGTGCCCGGGCCGCCGTGCAGCGACAGGACGGGAATGGCAGCATCTTTGTTGCCCCAATCTTGGACGTACAACCGGTGCCCGTCGCCAACCTCTATATATGTTTCCTGAATTGTGTGCTCATCCGGTGTCATAGATACTCCTTCATTTTGTTGCATATTCCTCTCGTGGCGCTTCGCTATACAGCCTGGCAAAGTTCACGGTAATACGACGATTCCTGATTTGCCATGAGCCGCATGGGCCACGTGTCTGAACGCATCTGCCCAGTATGCAACACGCATACTGATAGATTCTTGAAGCAATCGGGAATTTATGTCGCACGGCTCATCAAACCATATCAGGCTGGTTAAGCGGGTTAAGAATCTTACAGATAAACTTCTTATAGAGCACTATACTACTCATACAGTAACGAGAAGGATCATACTGATGAATATCGAAATACTATCCACAGCAATCGCCGGGCCGATTATTGGAACAGCGATAGAAGCGCCTGTGTATGTGCAGACAATGAATATCCAAATACTACCCGCTATAGTCGCCGGGCTCATCGCCGGAACAGTAATGGAAGGGCCGGTGTATATGCAAAAAGCGCTGGGCTTACCGGTCAAGCAGAATATCTTCCGTACCTGGGGACAGAATCTATTGAAAGTACCTGGAGCTGCGGGCTATGTGGCCGGATTCATGTTCCACTCACTTATTGCGATAATTGCCGGAGTACTCTACGCCCTATTTTTCCATCTCCTCGGCGTCCAGGATAACTTCTGGTTCTGGGGACTTGTCGGCGGACTAATCCATTATCTGATAGCCGGCCCGATCGTAGCGATCATACCGTCACTCGACCCAGAGACAGGAGCCATTGGCAGGCAGGGCTTTGCGTATAAGAACTATGGGCCACTGGATGTAGTGACGTCCTTCATGGGGCATCTGATCTTTGGTTTGGTAACCGGAATTATCTACGGGGCATTCGTTTCATAACAACTGATAGAAGAAAGCACATCATGCCAAAAACAATTGTCATAACCGGCGCCTCCAGCGGCATCGGAGCTATTACCGCGGAGACTCTGGCAGGTCCTGAGACGAATCTCGTTCTGGCCGCTCGGGACAACGACGCCCTGCAAAGCGTCGCTGGTCTCTGTACGTCCAGGGGAGCAAACGTACTGATCGTCCCGACCGACGTATCACGCGGAGCAGAAGTACAGGCCTTACGGGAACAAGCACTGGAAGCATTCGGAGCAATTGATGTCTGGATAAATAATGCCGGTGTCGCGCAGCTGGGCTCGTTCCTGGAAATCTCTCCAGAAGAATTTGAGCGGGTTATCGACATTAACCTCATGGGTGTTGTACGTGGATCACGGGCAGCACTAGAGGTTTTTATGAAGCAGAAGCATGGCACGCTCATCAATGTGTCTTCCATACTTGGTGCCGTTCCAGACCCTTATGAAAGTGCCTACGTAACCAGTAAATATGCCATCAGGGGCTTTACGGCCTCGATCCGGCAGGAAGTACGCCTTGCAGGCCTGCCAGACGTGCATGTCTGTACGGTTCTGCCATCGACTATGGATACACCGATATACCACAGCGGCGCGAACCGCAGCGGCAAGCAACCGAGGGCCATACCACCTATCTATCCTGCCGAGATGGTAGCAGAGGCCATTGTCAGACTTATTGAGCGGCCGCAGCCAGAAACGGTTGTGGGCGGCGTCGGCAAAGTGCTTGTCACGATGCATCGGCTACTACCGAATTTCACAGAACGGCTGCTGGCGAAGTATATCAATCTGTTTCATTTCAAAAACAAGCAGGCATCCGAAACTTCAGGAAGTCTCTTTCATCCAAGTAGCAATCATAATGTTTCAGGTGATTGGCCGACACTGCCGAAATCAACTGACCGGATAGTGGCCTTAACTAGCTTAGCTCTCCTAGTATTCGCCGTTAGATCACTACTACGAAAAGGAGGAAAGTCATGAGGCGTAAGGTTATATATAGTATTCTTGGCATCCTAATCGTCGGCCTGTTCGCTGGCGCTGCTTATGCGCACAATAATCAAAGGAAAACACCAGCACCTGTCGTACAGCAAAAGGTCGTACCTAAAATTGCTGAAAAAGCACCGGAAAATCAAGTTGTGAAAACTGGCCAGTTCAAGGACGTGGATGCTATACATCGAGGCAGCGGGACGGCCACTATTATTACTACAGCCGAGGGAACTGTGCTGCGGTTTGAAGATAATTTCGCAGTGACACCCGGGCCTGATTTGTTCGTGTATGCTTCGCCAAATGTCGCAAGCGAGGGGCTCGGCAACTATGAAGTTATAGGCAAGTTACAATCATTTCGAGGCGGCCAGGTCTACAACCTTCCGCCGGATTTCGAAAAGTACAAATCTATTGTCATCTGGTGCCGGTCTTTCGGGGTTAC
>DATHYB010000093.1:0-5664 GCA_035459365.1 Candidatus Limnocylindrales bacterium | reverse complement strand
CGTACACTGATAGCGACTACGAATGCACCTGATGCGGTACGTCAACCCATTGTAAACGGCCTGCTGGCCTTTGAATCGTATGGTAGCGATAAGATTCTCTATGTTACTGAAACGGGAGCTGCTAATGGCAAAGTCAATACTATGCTGCTCGACGGTGAAACGACGTACAAAATCCGGGAGCATCCAGCTGGCAGCTCGTACCTGCTTGGTCTAGTGCGCTATGACGGCAATTGGATTGTTACGACTGGCGCTGCTGCTGACAATCGGGTGTATGTTTACAAAAATCCGCAAGCTATCCGCAAGGCTGGCAAACAAGAATTCCTCGTTCCTCTCCGCGTACTCAAGGTTCAGTCCCCGAACTATCTCGCCTTCTCCAGTAACACCCAGTTGCTAATGGTCCAGGGCGGCAATGCGTTCGCAACCTACGATATTGAGAATGACCGCTCGTATGACTTCACCACAACCGAGCCGCTTGATGCCCCTGCGCAGCATGCTACGTGGATGGATGGTCACCGCATTGTCTATGTGAGCGGTGGCAAGCTTGTTGTCTTTGACTATGACAACACCAACCGTCGCACGATTGCCATAATGAATGCGGGAACACTACCCTTTTTTGACCGCGACTACCGCAACCTGTATGTCCTACGAACTGATGCCGGGGCTCCGGGCGCACCGTCCAAAACGGTGCTCAGTGGTACGAGTTTACTAACCCCAGCTGATTTATAAACAGCTACTAGAACCACTTCTTGCGGCGGAAGAACGTCACAGTCAGTGTGATGAGTGTGAATATGATCGTAAGTACGATAGTGAAAGCATGCTCATATTCAGCGAATGGCACGCTGACATTCATGCCCCAGAGTCCACCGATGACAGTTGGAATCGTCAGGAAGATGGCAATCGAGGTCAGGCGTTTGAAGGTTTGGTTCAGGTTGTTGGTCGCAATAGCATCGTAGGCTTGGCGGATATTAACCAGTGTCCGTAGGCGCGATTTGGTAAGTTCGATCAGCTCGCTGGTTTCGAGCTTGAGGTCCTCGACAATTTCTTTGTCGTCTTCGTGCAGACGCAAGTATTTGGTGATGGTAAACGACACCAGCAGTGAGGCCTGCGGCTGGAGGGCTGCCAGGAATTCGTTGAGGTCTTCTTCGAGCTCAATGATACCGACAAAGTCACGGTTGGAGATTGATGATTGGCGCAGCTGCGCGCGAATGCGCAAAATCTGTTTTGAAACTTTATTGAGCTGCCTTTGATAGGAGTTATTGATCTCAGCTAGAATCTGCATAGTGAGCTGCGTGCGGCGCGAGGTCATAACCGGGATGCGACCGTTGAAGAAACTGTTAAAAATGGTAGTATCGGCGCGCATCACGGTAATGATAAAGTCGCTGGTATGGATAATCAGGACAGGTTCGGTTGCAATCTCACGGCCTTCAGGAAAACAATAACGGGTATAAATGTATATGTTACCCTCGTCTTTTTCTATACGAGGCGCTTCGTAAATATCGACGGCGTCAGCGAGTAGATCGCGGTTGAGTTTGTAGGTCTCTGCCAATTGGTCAAGCTCGGCTTCGTCGGGTCCGGCAACTGATATCCACGCCCCAGACTGGGACGCGTCAATTACGGACAGCACGGCATTAGCATCGGTATTGTAATACGCGGTAGTCATTACCTACTATTGTAACTCATCTATAAGCATTAGCGTCTATAGTTCGGCAGAGCATTCATTTCAGCCCGCCAAAAATAGAAGCATACATCAAAAGACCGGCAGAGGTGTCCCTGCCGGTCGGACACCTCGCATGAGGTGTGAACTATGGTCCTAGCGTGCGTCTGGCCTGCCATCGCCATCGAGGTCGATTTGTTCTTTGCGAACGTCAGACCCAACCTGTCGTTCGTCTTGGACAACAGTCTTGTCGAGTTTCACGCGCTCCTTGGGTACAACTTTCGTGTCCACGACGGGAACTTCTTCGTTGAGGACGACTTCATGTTCCTCGTCAGATAGGTCTGGCCCAGTGGTAGCAGCGCCCATGTTCTCGTCCGTGATTGGCTCGCGCTCAATCCGGACTTCCTCGCGGGATACAGGAACAGTTGTCTGAACATGTTCCGTAACGACGTACTTTTTGAGCCGGGCCCGGCCGGTTTCACGCTGTTCGGTGCCGACTTGCAACTCCTCTTCGGAGCGGGTCATGGCACTGTCAGTGGTAGGGCCGCTGGTGTCACGGCCGACAGTATCTGGGTTGCCTTCTCCGTCTATGTCTGTATCGGACGCACCAACCGCTGCCGTGCCAGTGGCTCTGTCATCGGTATCGTCATCGTAAGCGTCATCATCATTACGGCCGCCAGTGCCATTCCAACTCAAGCCGTAGTATTCGTAGAGTGTCTTCTCTTCGTCGGGGTTCAGTACCTCGTCGACATCGATACGAGGAGCTCCCTTTACCTTGTCCGTATCGGCTTCAACCATGATGGTGTCATCATCTTGTACGCGGGCAAGCGAGACGGGGAAAAAGCTTTCTTTTGTACCGAACAGTCCGGTCGCTACCGTTCCGAACGATGGTCGTCCAGAATCATCGTCAAGGTACAGCTCTTTCAGTACGCCAATCTTGTTGCCATTTTGGTCAACGACAGTCTTACCGCGCCAGTTGTTGAAATCGTCCATATGCTGCTCCTTGCTTTATATTACCAGCAGCTACTGTAGACTCCGACACCGGCGAGCTCTATAAGAATATACACAATAAATGTTATTTTCTTAATTTAACAAAACGGTACTAAACAAAATTCCCTTCCGGTGCCGAAGACCGCGCTGGTTCTGGCAAATAACACCCGACGATCACATCCCCAGGCTTAAACTCGCTGCCGGGATTCTGTGGCAGGTCGTCAATTGCAAGGCAATCTAATCGTTCGTATTTGGTAACTTCTACCTGTATGTCCTCGAGCGCAGCGCTACCCGGCGTGATGCGATTGCCGCATCGGGCGGCTGCAAAAAGCAGATCAGATGTTTTTGTGGAGGCCGGCAGACCAAGTCTGTCTATAACTCGTAATGGGTCTGATCGCCTCTTGGGTATAAGAATTGATTTATCATCTGGAGTCAATGGGTCGCATACGACCCTTTGTGTCGCTGCCTCTGGTGATGTCGTCGGTACTGGCTGGTTCGTAGTAGTTGGTAGCGGTTCTTTCGCGCCTCCTTGCATACATGCTGTGAGTAGTAAGGACGGCAGTACGATGAGTGCGCGCGTCCTATAGTGGTTTCGCTTCTGGGGGTCTTTATCCATGAACTTTCCTCCTATTCAAGAGTATGCCATAAAAATCAGTACTTTACCTAATCAGGAGAGGCTTGCTAAGAGGTGCTACTTTTGGCGCTTGCGCTTGTTGGGGTCAAGCTCGCGTTTACGCAGGCGCAGAGATTTAGGGGTGACTTCAAGCAGTTCGTCGTTCTCGATGAAATCGAGGCATTGTTCGAGGCTGAAGATCGTTGGCGGTGTTAGCTGGACGACGCCGTCAGATGAGCTGGAGCGCATGTTCGTAAGATGCTTTGCTTTGCAGACATTGATTTCCATGTCTTCCTGGCGCTGGTTGAGGCCGATGACCTGGCCAGCGTAGACTTTCTCGGCTGGGCCGATAAAGGTAGAGCCGCGGGCTTCAGCGTTCTGCAGGGCGTACGGTGTGCTCACGCCTGTTTCGTAAGCAATCAGGACGCCGTTCCGCAGTTGTTGTAGAGCTGATCCAAGCGGCTGGAAGCCGGTGACGAGACTGTTCATGACGATGGTGCCCTTGGTGTTGGTCATGAGGATATTGCGCATACCGAGGAGGGCTCGAGTGGGCAGTTCGTAGACGAGTTTCGTAACGCCCTTCGGGCTGGCAAACTGCTCTTTGAGGACGGCACGCCGTTGGCCGAGTTCCATCTGGACGGCACCAACGTGCTCGGCTGGTACTTCAATGATCAGTTCTTCGACAGGTTCCATAACTTGGCCATTTTCCTGGTGGGTGACAACCTGCGGCCGGCCGACTTCAAACTCAAAGCCTTCGCGGCGCATGGTTTCGATTAGAACTGACAGGTGAAGCTCACCACGGCCGGAGACTTTAAAACCAATTCCCTCGTCTTCAACACGGAGCCCCACATTGGTCTCAAGTTCTTTCTGTAGTCGGTCGCCAATCTGGCGCGAGGTGTTGAATTCGCCTTCCAAGCCCTTAAATGGACTAGTGTTTGGGCCGAGGAAGATTTGTAGCGTCGGAGCTTCAACTTCGAGGACGGGCAAAGCTTCCGGATTTTCGGCATCAGCAATTGTCTCGCCGATTTTGGCATCACCAATACCAGTTAACTGCACAATGTCGCCGGCGACACCCTCCGGCACTTCAAACTTGCTGACGCCGTGGCTCATGAATACCAGTTCGACTTTGGCTTTGCTCTGGGTTCCGTCTTTCTTGCAGAGCGTGACCGGGTTGCCGGCCTTGATACGTCCGCGGGTGATGCGGCCGATAGCATACTTGCCCTTATACGAGTCCCACGCGAGGGCGGTGACGAGCATTTGAAACGGCTTGTCGAGCTCGACTTTCGGAGCGGGAATTTCATTCATAATGGCATCAAAGATCGGTTCAAGCGATGCATCGGCTTCGGGGTCGTCAGGAGCCGAAGTCCATGCCTTCCCTGCCCGTCCAATGGCGTAATAGATAGGATAGTGTAGCTGGTCTTCGTGAACGGCCAGTTCAAGGAACAGGTCTGCCAGTTCGTCCTCGACTTCCTTGATGCGGGCGCCGGGCTTGTCGATTTTATTAATAACGACAATCGGCTTTAGTTCGCTAGCGAGAGCTTTTGACAGGACAAATTTAGTTTGTGGCATTGGCCCTTCCTGGGCGTCGACGATCAGCAGGCAGCCGTCAGCTAGGTTGAGGGTGCGCTCAACTTCGCCGGAGAAGTCGGCGTGTCCAGGCGTGTCGATGATATTGATGCGGTAATCGCCGTGCTGAACGGCCGTAACTTTGGCCGTGATGGTGATGCCGCGCTCCCGCTCCTGGTCACCGGAGTCCATAATGAGCGTCTGGCTCATCTCGGCTTGGTTGTCACGGAAAGTTTGCGACTGCTTGAGCAGGCCGTCAACTAGGGTGGTTTTGCCATGGTCGACGTGAGCGATGATGGCGACGTTGCGGATTTTTGTTGGGTCTTGCACTTTAGATGTCATAGTGAAACTTTCGTAGAATGCACACTTCAGGCGACGTGGTGTGCTCCGCACTCACCGTACCTGTATGTACGGTTCGTTTTCGGTGCTCCCACCTCATCCTGAATTGCACTATCCTACAAAAGTTTTGAGTCCTCAGTAGGAGGTGCAAAGGCTTAATTTATAGTAATCGCGATGATTACTTTCATTATGACATAAGCAGGAATAATCCGCAACATAGACGGAGCGGGACGTTGCTACTGGTCGTAGGCGGAGAGTAGATTGAGCGCTTCATCAGAACGCGTCCTCTTGAAGAACTTGTTGAAGACAGCAGCCATGCTCGAACTGCCCTTGTACGTGCTATTGGGAATTGTGTCGATGTTGTCACGGTTTGTGACTGATATGGTTGTCGTGCGGATGCCGTGTTTCTTGTCGCCAGCTACTACCGTTACGCCAAGGGAGCCACTGTTGCTGCTTGTCCCGGTTTTTGCGGCAACCGTATTCTTGGGTGCTTGGATAAGCC
>DATHYB010000092.1:0-3039 GCA_035459365.1 Candidatus Limnocylindrales bacterium | reverse complement strand
CATTCCAGTAGGCGGCGGTCAGCACGGCCATAAGAGCGCGCTCGACACCGAATGACGGTTCGATAACATGTGGCACGAACTTGTCATTGGTGCCCTTGACGGTGTATTCCATGCTTTTGCCGGAGACACGTTGGATGTTGCCAAGGTCAAAGTCTGTTCGATACGCTAGTCCGAGCAATTCTTCGCGGCCGATTGGAAAGTCGAACTCAAAGTCGACGGTGCGCTTGCTGTAGTGCGCGCGGTCAGCTTCTTCGACTTCTAGTTCGTGGATGCTGTCTTCCGGCAGACCAAGTGCCGTGCACCAGTCGTGCACCAGTCCCATCCACATGTCGAAGGCTTCCTGCCAGTGATCAGGATGCACGAAGTACTCGACTTCCATCTGCTCGAGTTCGCGGTCACGGAAGATAAAGTCACGCGGGCTGATTTCGTTGCGGAAAGCCTTTCCCTGCTGAGCAATACCAAATGGCAGATCTGGATATAGTGAGTCGACAACGTTCTTGAAGTTGGTGAAGATACCTTGGGCGGTTTCTGGGCGGAGGTAGCTGATAGAGTTCTCGTCAGCGACCGGGCCGACATGGGTTTTGAACATCATATTGAACTGCTTTGGTTCACCAAAAGTACCCTTTTGGCCGCAAGTCGGGCATTTGCTGGTGTCTATTTTGTCAGCGCGGAAACGGCCCTTGCAGTTGGAACATTCTACCAGTGGATCGGTAAAGGTATCGACATGTCCACTAGCCTGCCAGACTTTCGGGTTCATAAGGATGGCCGCGTCAACGCCATACATATCCTCCCGCTCTTCAACGAACATTTTCCACCACAGCTGCATAATGTTGCGCTTCAGCGCGACACCAAGCGGGCCGTAGTCCCAGGTTCCGGCCAGTCCCCCGTAGACTTCACTTCCCTGAAAGATAAACCCCCGGCGCTTACATAAACTTACAATTTCATCTAAAGAGACGTCGCTCATACCTATATTCCTTATCTACGTTGGTTGCATCAAGAGAAAAACGATCTAGGTCCGGGGACCGCAACCGGTGCTGGTACCAAAACTGGCGTGGAGTATGAGGCTGTTCATATGAGGAGGATTATACAACAATTGCTGGCTAGAGGCTATCTTTTCTGGGCTAGAACCGATGAATTATCTCGTGCCCCCGAAGCGCAACAAAACCTACATCTGTCCGTTTTCCAAACGGCACTGAGCGAATCGCGTGGTCAATCGGATTTTCCAGCTGCTCCTCGGCGGTAGCTTCCAGCATAACTGCTGGCCGCACGGGCCCCGTTCCGGCTATTGGCGGATCAAGAACCAGTTGCACCTCCTCGCCGGCATGCCTGACGGCTTTGACTCCGAAAGCTTCATTATCATCCCGGGCGAGAACGAGCGCGCCTACCCGCTCAAGTTGGTGCGGTCCGCGCTTTGTGACCTTAGGTCGTTCTGAATGGTCATTGTCACACAGATTAAGTACGTCAATAGCCATCAGTCCGGCCTGCAGATCTGCTCGGTCACCCCGTTTCGCCAAGCCTTTCATTACTTCAGTTACCAGCTCAGGCACGGCGGTTATATCGGGCAATTGGTCGCCGAGATACAGGCTATCCAGCCGTCCAGCACTATTCCAGCCCCTGCGAACATAGGGTGTCGCATAGACCGCATTTCGTCGCTCACATGCTCTCGTTCTTTCGAGTTCAAACTCCAGCGCCATCGTCCGTCTCCTCTTATTGCACCCTACTATAACACTTTTATAGGGTGAGTGATCGCTGACTCACTATTTTCGTGGAAGTAGGCAAGATTTCTATGAAAAACTAGAAGAGCTTCTACGTCCGCACATGCATCTGCAACATCGTCACCACCAGCGGCGTTATGTCTGCAACCAGACGGTCTACACCGGCGATCTGCTGAAGCCCCTTGGGCCGGATACCGCGAAAGCCGAGACGAAGAAACTTAATATGATCAGCACCAAATGCCCCATCCGGTCGCTCCATAAAAGCCATGTCATCAAAACTGAAGTTGTAGCGCTGGTCCGCCGCGAGTTTGAGCCCCATGACATCAGTCTCGAGGTTCGGCGAATGCCCGCTAAGGCGCTGCAACTGCATCAGGAACCAGACGCGGATCGTTTCGGTACTGATAGTGGCATCGTCGAGCGATACAAAGGCTTGTTCGAGGAGGTCGAAGTAGTCCGACTCTGGCTCGTCTTCGGTTGCTTTGTTTAGCTGCTTGATCAGGTCATAGCCGAGCATGGTACGCGTGACGTCCTGGACGATCCGGCCGTAATGCTTAGTCAGTCGCGTGGAGACGAGCGTGCCGATGTCTCCCCTGCCTTTGATAAAACTGATCTCACTGATACTGAATAGTTCGATACCCCCAGCGAGCCTGGACTTAACCCGCCTTACGCCCTTGGCTATCAATCGGAGTTTGCCATGGTAGGGAGTGAGCAAAGTCAGGATACGGTCGGCCTCACCGTAGTCTGTGCGACTCAGGATGATTGCAGTTGTTTGGATCTGGTTCATGAGGTTTGCAGCCGCGCGGACGGCAGCAGAGACTGCTTGAGCTCCTGAACAACAGAGGGTTCTGGCTGCTCTGCCGGCACGGCGTTACTGATCGCCTGTAGTAGGTCCTGCAAAGTAGTATGAGGCTTGTACAAATACTCTTTGACTCCGAGCATACCCTGCAGCAAGGCCATGCTGTCTTCAAACTCGCTCGGCGGGATGCAGCTATGAATCAGCAGTGGAATTGTTTGCCATTCATGGTACGACCGGAGTTCATACATAAACTCGATGCCACTGTGGGCTATGAGCTGTAACTCAACGAGGATCACATCTGGCATGCGCTCATCGACTGCAAAGACGGCTTCCTGGGCACTCACTGCTTGACGAATAGTGTGGCCGGCGTGCCGGCAGATGGCTTGATAAGTCTCAGCGAGTAATTTGTCGGGCTCGAGTAGCAGGATGTCGGCCATAGTTATATCAGTTGCAGCTGCGGATTAGCTTGCAAGACTGCCCCCAGGCCGGAACGGCGGTGATGATGCGAGACTTTGAGCCGCGCACCGA
>DATHYB010000091.1:0-5048 GCA_035459365.1 Candidatus Limnocylindrales bacterium | reverse complement strand
ACAGTGAGGCGCATCGCGTGTCAGCTGTTCAGGCGATACTGATGCACCTTAAAATTTCTGATGAAGAAAAAATGTTTGATGCAGTGAAGCCTCACTTAAGCCAGTTTGATGGAACTATAGACACCCTTTGTTTGAGGAGTGAAATATCAACAGAGAATGAGCTATTCGTCCTTGATAATGTAGATGAAAACGCTGCTGTCAGAATTTGTGGTGGCATAGCACACCAGTATCTAGAAAAGCAGATGCCACATGAATTGCGTGAAAAATGGGAGAATGCCATATTGAGTAATTCAACCAAAGACTACAATACAACTCACGAACTGGAGCATTTACTAACAACAAACACTGAAATGGTCTTACCCTGGTTTAAGAGCAAACTCAATCTAAAACACGAAGATAAATATGGCTTTTTCTTTCATATAGATAACATCGCAGAGCGTACGATTGAGTACCTTTCAAACGAAGACAAAAAAGAACTACTCTCATTAATGGACTCCTCTGACTCCAACTATTCGCTAGTAGCAATTCTTGTTGACGGAAATCCTGAGCGATACAAAGTATTGCTCCAGAACCAGGATGCTAAAGTTCTTCATCTTAAACCTCTGAGTATATATGCCGATAACTGGGTAGACTTTGCTCAGGCTGCACTTGAAGCTGGTTATACGAAGGAAGAGATAAAAAAGCGGAGCTTTCATTTTGACTTTGGCTGGACTGGTAATGCATCTGATATGTGGGCTGGCAGGAAGGCTGATGTCCAGGCTCACTTACAGAAGACTGACAACCCGGACTTAATCGCTATCATTGAAGAATGCATAACAAACATAGAAGCATCTATTGAAAGAGCAAAGCGTGATGAACGAGATGAAGAGGTTAACGGCATATAAGTAGGCAGTTTTTGTTATCATAAGTCTATGAATGTAGAGGTAGAAAAATCAGTTCGTGAATATATAGATAAAACCGTACATTTATCATTAGCAACAGTAAGCGATGATGCTCCGTGGGTCTGTGAAGTTCACTTTGCCTATGACGACAATCTAAACCTCTATTTCCGCTCTCTCAAATCCCGCCGCCATAGTCAAGAAATAGCGGTAAACCCAAAGGTCGCGGGTAACATCATAGACAAATACGGACTTGGCGACCCTGTTGTTGGTGTTTATTTTGAGGGTGCTGCCAAACTACTTAAAGTTGGCGATGAGCAAAACCTTGCAGCAGAGTGTCTTAAAAATCGGTTGAAGATTGAGGATAACATAGTTTCCGAGGCAGCCAATGAAGAGGGTCATCAGTTTTATAAAATCACAATCGCAAATTGGTATGTATTTGGTCGCTTTGGCGGACCATCAGGTCAAAAACACAAACTAGAATGGAACGGGGGCGACAAATGAACTACCGACCACACCATACTGCAATCTCTGTTCGTAACCTTGATAAGTCGGTAGATTTCTATAAGTCACTCGGCTATGAGCAAGTGCATAGGTACGACGAAGAAGATGGTTCAATGAGCATCGTTAACTTGAAGCTCGGTAGCTCTTTCCTGGAGATTTTCTTTTACAAGAATAATGAAAATGTACCGCCAGTAAATTACGAATACGCTAACAATCTTGAAGATATTGGAGTGAAACATATTGCTTTATGGACTGATGATATAGAAGCTGCACTAGCCGATATGAAAGAAAAAGGCTACGCCAACGGTGATACAAAGATAACATTTGGGCGAACAAAGGTAAGCTATTTTTTCATCCAAGACCCCGATGGTGTTTGGGTAGAGTTTGTTAAGGATGACAGGTATAACTAATGAGCGATTACCACAATAAACGAGCCATAGAGATTTTGCGCAAGATACGCTATGCCACTATCGCTACTGCTAATAAAGACGGCAAGCCTTGGAATAGCCCAGTTGCACACGAATACGACAATCAACTAAATATTTACTGGTTTTCAGATAAGCAAAACCAGCACTCACAAAATGTTCGCGAGAACGAGGATGTATTTATTGTTATTTACGATAGCACCGTCCCTGAGGGTGATGGTGAAGGCGTTTACATTAAAGCAAAAGCGATTGAACTAACTGACCCAGAAGAAATCCTCAGTGTGAGGAAAATTAAGAAGGGCGAGAATTACGAAGGTAAACCAAATGACTTCCTTGGTGATGCTATTAGGCGTGTTTACAAAGCTGTTCCTCAGCGCATCTGGATGAATGATGCCGAAGTAAAAGACGGTGTGTTTATTCGTGATTACCGAGTAGACATATCACTTGAAACTGTAAGAGGTCTCCTAAGTGCTTGAACTACAAACACCAGCGGACCGGCTGAACTATTCAGGCGACCTCACACCAGTCATTGAGCGTATATGTAATGCCTATGGAGTGGGTCGGCTAAGTGCAAGCAGTATCGTTGAAGTTGGCTATGAAGATTGCAATGTCATTATAGAAACCGACCAGGCAAAGTTTGTAGCAAAGATGTTTGCCAAGACGCGAACACCAGAAGACATTACTCGCTACGCCAACACGATAGAAAAGGTTGTTCAAGCCGGGGTGCATCACCCAGAGCTACTATCAACCGACACTGGCGAGACCACATATAATGATAGTGGCATCAGCCTCGTTCTAATGCGATTTGTTGAAGGAAAAAATTTCCTAGAACTAGACCGCTCTCCATCAGACGAAGAGCGTAAAGCGGTATTGGAGCAAGCGGCTAAGGTAAACGGCATTGATTACGAACCACCCTCCTTATTTGATAGCTGGGCTATTCCAAACATTCACGCAATGCTTGAGAAAGTTAAACAGTATATAGAGACAGAAGACCTAACATTAGTAGAGCAAGTCATTGCAGCGTATGACGCTATTCCGGTAGACGATTTACCGCATAGCTTTGTACACGGTGATTTTACTAAAGCCAATGTCATCAAGGGCGAGGACGGAAAGATATATATCCTAGATTTTTCAGTCGCTAACCACTACCCGCGAATACAAGAGCTGGCAGTAATAGTAGCTAATCTATTGCACGACAATGGCGATATAACTCTGGAACAAAAGTGCGAGCAGGTCGCAGATGAATATAGCGAATTCAACCCTCTGACCGACCAGGAGCGCAAACACCTACCTGCATATGCACTTGCGGGTGTAGCTATGGAGTTTATGGGCGCACATCAAGAAAAGTATATAAATGGTAACGACACGGAAGAGACAGATTACTGGCTCAACCTAGGGCGTAACGGTTTACGCAAAGCTCAGTAGCCCTGCAGCCATAGTAGCTATCCTAGTGTCAGGAGTTCAAATCCTACCGGTTAGTGATGTTCTAAAAGGCGTAGTTTGCTGCTAACATCTGTTGTGACCGCTGTGTAACAGTGATTTGCGGCAGCCGGAAAGCCGCCGGATTTTGGTTGGCGAACAGCCACCGTGCTATATTACAGAGGAGTTCAAAAGTGGTCGCTTTTGGCGCACCAGTACAAAAGGATCTCCGAGGAGGTCCTTTTTTATATATGAAAAGCTTGAGCTGAGGATGGTTGAAAGACCATAAGCAATAACCGCACTATATGCTATCATTACAACAAGAATGAATGACGAAGATAGGGTGGCATCACAATGAGCAAGGTCGCGCACTATTTGCAGGAACATCTCTTGGGTGAGGTGACGACAAATCCTGAAGCCCGCCAGTACTTTGCAACGGACGGCAGTATTTTTGCGGTTGTGCCGTCGATCGTCATGTACCCGCATAATGAAAATGATATTCGAAAGACTGCCCGCTTTAGCTGGCAGCTTGCCGAGCGGGGTAGGGTAATTCCCATCACGGCCCGCGGAGCCGGTACTGACCAGAGTGGTGCAGCGCTGGGAAGCGGCATTATGATGGCTTTTCCGGCGCATATGAATCGAGTGGTCGATTTTGATGCCAAAACTGGTATCGTCGTCGTAGAACCTGGTATCAACTACGGCAAATTGCAGCAAGCGCTCCATACCCATCGGCGCTTTATCCCGCCGTACCCTGCCAGTTATGAATACTCTACGCTTGGTGGGGCGGTTGCCAACAATTCCAGTGGTGAAAAAAGTTTCAAGTATGGCTCGACGCTCGATTATGTACGAGCCCTGCGGGTCGTGCTCGCGAACGGCGAAGTTATCGAAACCTACCGGCTCAGCAAGCGGGAGCTGGGGAAGAAGCTTGGCCTTGCCACCTTTGAAGGCGAACTTTACCGTTCGATTGATGCGCTTATCGAGGAGCACAAAGCTGACCTCGGTGACATGGCTCGACGGGTATCTAAAAATTCGGCTGGGTACAATTTACCAGATGTCAAACGCCAGGACGGATCATTTGACCTAACGCCACTCTTTGTCGGCAGCCAGGGTACGCTTGGTATTGTCACAGAAATCACTATGGAAACCGAGCCCTACAACCAAGAGGTGTCGCTGATTATGGCCGAATTTGCGTCTCTTGAAGATGCTCAGGCGGCGGTCATTGCGCTCAAGGACCAGGCTGGTATGCCGAGTGCCATTGAGATGGTTGATGACCACCTCCTGGCCCTGGTGCACAGCATTAATCCAAACCAGCTCAAGGGTATTATGGAACCGCCATTTCCGAAAGTTGTGCTGCTGGTAGAATACGACGACCTAAGCGATCGGGCGCGTAAAAAGAGCGTCAAAAAGGCTGAGCGTGTGCTCGAAGGATACGCCACGCGCCACCACGTCGAAACTGACCCGCTGCAGCAGGAACGCCTATGGAAAATCCGTCATGCTTCCGCATCAGTTGTGACGCATACTGTCGGCTCCCGTAAGGCCATTCCAATTATCGAAGACGGTGTGGTGCCACTCGATCGGTTTAAAGAATATATCGAGGGAGTCTATGACATGTTTGCCCGTCATCGTTTAGACGTTGCCGTTTGGGGTCATGCCGGCGACGCTAACCTTCACCTGCAACCATTCCTCGACCTCGGCCAAGTAGGTGACCGACAACTCGCGTTCCGCCTAATGGACGAATACTATAGCCTCGTCATATCTCTCGGTGGCAGTACGAGTGGCGAACACAATGATGGCCGGCTGCGTGGACCGTACCTCGAACAGC
>DATHYB010000090.1:0-3811 GCA_035459365.1 Candidatus Limnocylindrales bacterium | reverse complement strand
TCAGCACGGGAGATCATTGCATCATAAAGGCCGCGCGGATCTTCGCTCTGGATGGTCACGTCGATGCCACCAACAGCATTCACCGAATCCCGGAAGGCACTGTAGTTGACGAGGGCATAGTAGTGCACCGGTATGCCAAAGTTCGTGCTGACTACTTTCGCGAGCGCTCCCATGCCGCCTTCTGGATAACCGGCTTCACTGAACTCGTCCTCTCTGCCGTATTCATAAATGGCATTAATTTTGGAGTATTGGTCGCGGTTGGGTACTTCAACATACAAGTCCCGGGGAATACTGAGCATAAAAGCGGTTTTATTACGGGTATCGACGCTCACCAGCATAATCGAGTCCGTAAGGTTGGCACCGCCATGCCCGGGATCATCCGCAGAATTACCGGCCAGCAAAATATTGACACGGCCCTCAGCTTCGCCTTTGAGTTCATCGTTCTGCAGCAGGCCGAAGAGACTGCCACTCAGCGCTTTACTGGCATTGATCAAGAATTTTGCACCGATGTAGCCACCCCCGAGCAGTGCGACTACCATGAGTGTAATAAACGCCCGCTTGAAAAGTTGTTTCATCGAACGCTTTGGAGGCGCACTAACCACAGGCTGCAGGGCAGGGGAAGCATAGCCTCCAGTATACGGCGGCAGTGTTGTACCCAGCGGCGGGAAATACGCAGCCTCAGCCCTGAGGGCCTCATTGCGGTACTCGTATGAGGATGGTTGATTCTTTTTGAACATCGTTGGTATCTATTATGCCCGAGCGAGGGCATACTTCCTATTACTAGACAATTATAACAAATTATGCTGAAGGTTAGCTTAGTAGGAATATTTATAGCAGGGGTACTGGCCGGCTATACAATCAGACTTTAGGATGACTACGACACGATGGATTGAACGAACAAAACGGGGACGTGGTGCTGTCTATAGCCTAGATGGCGAGACGATTACTGACGAACTGCAGCTCGAGTATTTCAAGTCACTTGGCATACCACCAGCCTGGAAGAATGTAAGGATCGCTCGGAGTCGCAGTGCAAAAGTGCTCGCTACGGGCGTCGACAATGCCGGCCGGGCTCAATACCGCTACCACCCAAAGTTCCGCGCCCAACAAGAACAATTCAAATTCGAACGGATTTTGCGGTTTGCGCGGGCTCTCCCGAAGATGCGCCAAACTGTTGATGAAGATCTGGGGCGCAGAGAACTAGATTATAGAAAAGTTATGGCTTCGATTGTGAGTATCATGGACCAAACCTACATCCGGGTTGGTAACGACAGCTACGCCCGCGACAACAACAGCTATGGCCTGACTACACTACGCAGCAAACATACCGAGGTACAGGGAAGCACCATCACCTTTGAGTTTGTCGGCAAAAGCGGCAAGCACCACGTCAAGCGCATCACCGACAAAGCACTGGCGCGAATTGTACGGCAGCTCGACAACCTACCGGGTTATGAAGTTTTCAAGTACTACGACGAACACGGCCAGCTGAAGGATGTCAAAAGCAGCGACGTCAACGCATATATCAAGGAGATCATGGGCGATGAGTTTAGCGCCAAAGACTTTCGCACTTGGGCCGGGACACTGATTGCCAGCGGTGAACTAGCCGCCGTTGAACAAGCCGAGTCTGAGCGTGAGCGCAAAAAGCTTGTTACCGCCTGCGTCAAAAAAGTATCAAAGAAGCTCAGTAATACGCCGGCCATCGCCCGTAGCTCATATATAGATCCTCGTATCATTCAACGTTTCATGGATGGGGAAGACCTAAGCGACGTAGCGGAAACCGTCAAAAATATGAAGCAGCAAAAGGGGGCTCAGTATCTGAGCCCCGAGGAGAAGAGTGTTTTGTGTTTGCTTGAGTGCTAGCCCTCTTCGACAATCTCTACGTCTACAACAGGACTATCGCCTTCAATACTGGCCGAACCAAGTGCAAGCGGGATCCTTCCCGTAGGAGTAACTTGGCTTACCCGACGGCCGATTCGATATGGATCACTGATGTCTTCAACCATCTGAAGCATATTAGCTGCGATCTGTGAGGTTGTAACTTGATCAACACCGTTACCCAGAGAGACGCGCTCCGTCTCTACATTCTGTCCCAAAGAACGTACGACATACTCCCCAATTTCTGGATCAATACCCGCCCCGTAGACTTCCATAGTTACTTCTGGCTCCCGGCCTGCAGATTGCGCAGTGACCGGTCTCATCGTTATCAACTGCCGTGTGGCACGCTGGCCGGCTACGAATAGCGTAGTCTCAAAATCCTTGACTTCACCGCCGGGATGGTCGACTTCGTCAGTTCTGACGTGAATGCCCAGCAAGGAAGTGTTCCTGTACGTAGATCCGTCAGCCTCAATCCGCTGCGCTTCTGCAATTTTCCTTGCTGCATCTATGCCATCAATCACATGACGGCCTCGCAGCGTATCGACATGAACTTCGATACCAAGCGCTCCAAGACCGGTACGGGCTGCCGCCAAACTTCTTTCATTATCATCCGTTATAGACAGGTCGACGACAGCCTCCACGCCTCGGCGGCCGGCAGTCTCCACGACAGCCAACATACGTTGCCGTCCATCAAATTCCTGTTTGTTTGGCATCTTGTCACCGACAACTTTATCCATTAGAGTTCGCCGGTCACGGGCGCGGTGACCTTCTGACATCACGACGGCTTCAGCCTCGCGTGTAGCTGCAATTTCGAGCGTTTGACCAGCAGGTCCGTGCAGAATACTCTCGGGGAGAGAATGGTGCAAAAGTTCGCTTGCATCACTTCGCGCTCGAGGCAGGAACTGATACTTATCAGCTTGGTCACCAGTCGCGAGCAGTTTAGCATATTCGCGATCTCGGCTCTCAAAGAATCCTAGATCAGCTTCGTTCGCAACGGCAACCGCTTTATTTCCACCAAATGTACCTTCTGATACGCCCATATGTTCTCCTTCGTTATTATTAACCTCAGCGTCAGTATGTTTTTCTGCCCTTCGTCGTTCCCAACGTACTGGCAAAGGATCACCTTGTTTTCGTCGCTCATCAAACCGCTCTGCCATTCCTTCGAAGGAAGCCGTAATCCTCTGCATAAAACCAGACGGTCCATTAGCATCGGATACACCTTCTTCAGATACTAATTGTTCTTGTATACGAGACCTTTCGGTAGCATGGTGGCTCTCTGCTACTTTAGGCGCAGCAGAAGATTTGCCGACAGTAAAGCCCATACCAGGTATTGCTTGACCCTGATAGCTCACGACGACCCTGCCGGGAGTTTGCAGTGCAGATGGTTCGTCTTGTTCCTGCAGGCCCGGTTCTTGGACTCTGGGTCCCATTCCTTCAGGAGTATTGGATATGTGCTGATCGTATTCTTCTGAAACCTCCGAAAAGTCAGGGAGGGAGGCCTGCCCCTTCTGCAATGCTACGCGCGCAGCCTCTGCTTCTGCAGCTTCTTGCTCTGCTTGTAGAGCCATCCATTGGTCTTTGATAGAGCCATACATTGAGCCTTCAGTATTTCCAGCTTCTTCGCCTATGCCCATAGATCATACCTCGCTACTTAACACTGACTATATGGTTTACACTAATTAATCACGTGCTGGTTGAAGTGTCAAATCAATTACACCTGATTCTATTTTAATAATTACACTACGGGCCAAAGGGCAGGAAAGCATCTTTTATATTAAGGAGTTTTGAAATGATAGGTGGATCATAATAAAACTATCTTGCTATCGATAATAATATGTGGTTCCATAGACTTACAGATTCAAAAAATTAGGCGGGATACATATGCTAGGAAGACGATCAGATCGGGGTGAACCAATAGGCGAATTACCGACAGGCGAAT
>DATHYB010000089.1:0-4395 GCA_035459365.1 Candidatus Limnocylindrales bacterium | reverse complement strand
TGGATCAATTCCCTCGAATGCGATCTCTAGTGCCGAGCCCCTAACCATAAGCCTCTTGACAGATATTGTAGATTCTTCCCTCATAACTGCTACTACCATGCCGGTATTGCTCGCTTAAGTCAATCCAGGCGCAAGAAAATTACTACACTCTGAGCTATCAACACCATTCAGCAAGCGAACAGTATTGCCATAAGCAGAAAAACATGCTTAAGCTATTACTGGCACAAAAAACAAAAATGTATTTTAGTATTGACAAAGGAGCATCTTTTTGCTAAAATTACAAGCTGTAAGTCATTGCATAAGTGATTTACGCACCTTATACCCCCAATTCTAACAATTTGTTAGATTGTTTTAGAGCGTGCTAGGCCCCAAGTTGTTACCCTCCACTTGTTCTAGCTTCCGGTCCGACCGGGAGCGCTCTAAGACATACTAACCCCTTTAACCCCGCATTCGCCCTCGTTATTGATTTGAGTCGTGCTGAATGACGGTAAAACCTCGAGTGGGCCGACCTGCGTTTTCTATGCGAGTACGCATGTCGGAGGCCTTCAAGGTGGGTTGAAGGGTATGTGCGGGATGATCCTCTACGGATGAATCGTCCCGTGGAAAAGGCCTACAAGCGGTGCCCACCCCCTCTTGTAGGCCTTTTTTGTTTGCTTTACTATAATGGTTATATATGGCTGAGTATATCGTTCCCCTGCCCGACATCGTCCAGCCGCTGATTGATCCCCGTGAAGCGGCGATGGAATTGTATGATACGCATCTTCTTGTTGAAGAAAACCGGCATCTGGAAGGTGCTGATTTTAAGAATCCAGCGATTGTTGAACTACAAACAGATTATGGATTGGCTGAATATCTGGTTGGTGATTTCCTGCATTGTTACGTAAGTCATCCCACGTACGGCCTTGCCTGTGAAGCCGAGAATAGGGTTACCGGGGACATGTTACAGGATCTAGGCGGCCAAATGTTGCATTTGTCAGGTATCAGCAAATCGAATCTGGAAGCATACCGCAGTAGTCTCGCTGCTGAACGGAATTGTGTCTATGGGCAACCAGACAGTGTGTTACTTGGGAAGGCGCAGGCAGTGTGCGACCTACTTGTGGAACGGCCATGGGCACTTCAGAAAGATATTGTCGATACATCAAGCCATGACGTTCGTATGCGTCTGGCTGATACCTTCAGGCTTGATGGACGCGGAGCATGACATCTCCCTATACGCTTGGCTTGCAATAATAAAAGTGTTATTTTATAACTAATGAATTATTATGATGGCTGTATACACTTCTCAGAGGCTGAGGTGCAGGCAGCAAGATATACGATTGGCAGACGCGTACCACTGACATCGGCACCTGATGTGTACGGCGCACTGCTTGATGCGAGTATGGCAACTCAACGATCATATGAACGTTATGGGCAGCATGACCTCGGCGGCAACCATCAGCGCACGCAGCGTCATATTGAACAACTGGCAGATCGAATAGCTCCGCTCGCGCTGGCCCAGATGTTCGAGGAACCGACGGACGCTCATGTGCCGGATAGTATGCCCTCATGGGCCGACGGTACACCTGATTGGCTCTAATCGAATTTTCCTTCGGTATCTCCAGCCAGGTGTGCTAGTATGGGCGCATGAAACCGCATGGCCGCAAGATTATACTTAGTGACACCGAAATGCGGCTGACAGATTTGCCGGCTGAGGTATCCAAAGATCTCATTCCTCTCATAGGAACGGATATCCGTGACCAGGCTGGGCGACTTGATACTCGAGCCAGCGAGCTCGCTCAGAGTCCTATTCGCTCTCATCAAATTGATGCTGCTGTATTTCATGAGCGGGCCCAGCAGCTTGGCCATTTTGCACGTCAGTTAGAGAGCTTTGGCCCTGGTGGTGAGCGCCCCATGACCACTGAGCAACTCGTCTTTCCGCATAGCTTTGATGATTGATTAGTAAGAAATATTGTCAGAGTAAAAAGCTGCGCGTTTCATTCGGCAGCTGCCCGCCGAAGACGTACTCGCTCAAGATGGCATTGACTTCACGGGTGAGAGCGGGCATCTGGGCTTGTTCTTCTTGGCTGAATTTTTGCAGGACGAAGTCTGCGCTGTCGATCTGTTCTGGAGTTTTCGGTCCGATGCCGATCCTGATACGACCGTAGGCTTCGCCAAGATGGTGAGTGACTGATTTGATACCGTTGTGCCCTGCTGCACTACCGCCGACGCGGAGCCTAATTTGTCCGAAAGCAACGTCCAGCTCATCATGGATGACAATGATCTGATCGAGGGGTACTTTATAGAAATGAGCGACCGCCTGCACCGCTTCACCACTCAGGTTCATGAAGGTCGTTGGTTTGATCGCCAGGACACGAGTTTCGCCGAGTTGCCCACTGGCGAGATGGCATTTGAGGTCTTTCTTTTCGACCCATTGGCCGAGTTCGGGGGTTTTGTTGACAAAGGCGTCGAGGCACGCAAAGCCGATATTGTGCCGGGTAGTATCGTACTGAGTACCAGGATTGCCGAAGCCAACGATCAGGGCGGTCTTATTGAGGCCGATGGTGGTATAACTGAGCGGTGAGGAAGTCTGCGGACGGTTTTGGAATAATGCCATCCTCCTAGTATAAAGCACTGAGCAGCCAAGCGGTATTATGGACCCCCCACGTCTTACATGAAATCAGCTGAGGGCTACTACAGAACGCTACGCAGTAACCTACTGCGGGAGTGCAGGTCTGACTGAGATATATGTAATTACTTCAGGCCGCGGCGCGAGTTGTTGGCTCGCGGTGCTAGTGTCGGGCTGTTGCCGTGCTCGTGTGTTTCGTGCTTTTCGATAAACCAAAGCTGGACTGCCGTGCCCGCAAAACCGAAGCGCTCACGCAGATTGCGCTCCAGGTAGCGTTTGTAGCTCCAGTGGATAAACTTGGTGTGCGAGCTGAATATCTTGAATGCCGGAATCGGGTTGTCAGTCTCTTGAACCATGTAGTTGAGCTTCGGCAGGCGGTTCTTGAGACCGGCGGGCGGATGAGCGTCCACCATCTCGCGCAGCCACTTGTTGAGTTCGCGGGTTGGGATACGTTTGTGGCGCTCCTGGTCAATCTCAGATGCCAAGTCGAAGAGTTTGGTGACGTTTTGCCCGCTGACAGAACTCGTAAAGATCAGCGGTGCCCACGGGAT
Source organism: Candidatus Limnocylindrales bacterium (assembly GCA_035459365.1). Taxonomy (GTDB): domain Bacteria; phylum Patescibacteriota; class Saccharimonadia; order Saccharimonadales; family UBA4665; genus UBA4665. The sequence continues at coordinate 1,239 of DATHYB010000089.1, read as the reverse complement.
GTAGTCATACGTCTGAGCGATTTCGGCAGCCAGTTGGTCGCGGGTGAAGGCATCTTTGTCCAGACTGTCCCATTTAGCGACTACCAGTACCAAACCTTTGCCGGCTTCTTTTACCATGCCGGCGATCTTTTGGTCGAGAGCGGTGTTGAGTTCGTTGGCGTCCATCAGCATGAAACAAACGTCGGCCTGCTCTATGGCTGACAGGGCTCGGACAACACTGAAACGCTCAATCCCTGTCTCGATCCGGCCTGAACGGCGGATACCAGCAGTGTCCATAATTTCAACTTCCCTGCCTTGGTATTTGACGAGGGCGCGGTTGACATCGCGGGTGGTACCGGCGCGGTCGGCGACGATGGCCTGCTGCTTTTTGGCAAGCGCATTGAAAAGGCTTGATTTACCAACATTTGGACGGCCCACCAGGGCGATGCGCAGCCGGTCGTCATCGGGCAGTTCGGAGACGTGCGGAATGACCATGCTGAGCGCATCGAGGGCTTCTTCGATCCCCTTGCCCTGCGTGGTACTAGTATAAAAGATGTCCTTGATGCCGAGTTTCAAAAAGATGGTCAGGTCCATGCCATGGGCCTTGTCGACCTTGTTGACGAGCAAATATACCGGCTTGCGGCTCTTGAGAGCAAGTTTGGCGACGCGGCGGTCTTCCTCGGTGATAGGTACATCAGCTTCAACGACTACCCAAATGACGTCAGCACTATCAGCAGCTTGAAGAATCTGTTCCTGAATAGTGAATTCAAATTCGTCTTCAGGGTCTTTGATACCGGCCGTATCGACCAGCCAGAAGTTGTTGTCTTCGTACTCTGCCCGGGCCATGATGCTGTCGCGGGTTGTACCGGCTTCTCGGGCTACGATTGCTTCCTTGCGGTTCAGGATCGCATTGAACAGGCTGGACTTTCCTACATTCGCCCGCCCGACAATCGCCACAATTGGTAATTTTTTAGTCATGCAGCATATATTGTAACAGATACAGCAGGTTGCATGAAGCAACTTATTGTTTTACTGTTGGTTGATGACCAGTAAAACACCTGATTCATGGCAACGAAAGGAAGCTATTGAACGAGCTTTTACGTAACGCGCGGCTTCCTAGCGGGCAATGATGCTTTCGAGACAGCCATACCCGGCTTTGCGGCTCGAGCCGCTCGTCTTATGGACGATTATTTTGTCCCAGATGAGCTGCCTGATGGCAGTCTGACTATTCCTCCAGAGTATCAAGATGCCGACCATATA
>DATHYB010000088.1:0-7668 GCA_035459365.1 Candidatus Limnocylindrales bacterium | reverse complement strand
CCACGGCGGTCGTAGGAAATGACGCGGTAGCCTGACTCGACCAGCGCGAGGGTCTGGCTTTCCCACATGCGGTGGCTGAGCGGCCAGCCATGGATCAAGACGACCGGTGTACCTTCACCATAATCCGTGTAGTACAGATGTATTTCTTTGTCTTTTTCGGTCCCAACTGAAATATACGGCATAAACCCCTCCTTTGCTTGTACTATACAAAGTAAACTACCCGAAGAGGCTTAACAGTAAGATTTTCGAGAGATCAGGCTGCCGCACCACCCGCTTGATGTTGCCATAGTTCGGCGTACAAACCTTTCTGCTCAAGCAGGTTATGATGTGGTCCGTCTTCAAGCACGGCACCATCCTTGAGAACAATAATCCGGTCCATCTGTTGGATGGTACTGAGACGGTGCGCAATAATAATCGCCGTCCGCCCCTCAATCAGCGTGGCGAAGGCTTTCTGAATCAGCTTCTCTGATTCAGAATCAAGAGCACTGGTTGCTTCGTCGAGCACGACTATTGGTGCATTTTTGAGCATCGCCCGGGCTATGGCAATACGTTGCCGTTCACCACCCGAGAGCTTTGAGCCTCGTTCTCCGACCATCGTGTCGTATCCCCTCGGCAACTTCATAATGAAATCATGGGCGTGCGCCTGCTTAGCGGCTTGGACAACTTCTTCATCACTAGCGCCAGGTTTAGAGTAATAGATGTTTTCTCGGATTGTCCGGTGAAACAGCTGCGGCTCCTGTGGAACAAAAGCTATTTGATGCCGCAGATCTGCTTGTCGTAGCTCTGCAATATTTTGACCGTCAACCACAATATGCCCGCTGTCGACGTCCATGAAGCGCAGCAGCAGTTTGGTTAGGCTGGATTTGCCACTCCCCGATGGACCAACCACTCCAACTTTCTGGCCTGGCTTGATGTACAGATTGAGGTTGTCAAAAATCTGCCGCCCAGCCAAGCCCTCCTTGTACTGGAAGCAGACATCTTTAAACTCAATGCCGCCGCGAGAAATCTGCGTTGGAGCTGGGACAAGCGGATCTTTGACGGCTGGTTCTAGAGCCAACGTCTGAGTCATTTCTACGGCCTCTGAAAAGCAGGTTTCAACCCGGCGGAATATGTCTGCAATTCCCCACAAGCTTGCTAGAATTGGTGCCATGAAAAATTGTACCAGTGCGAGTTTACCAATCGTGAAGGCACCGCTTTGCACCAGCTGCACTGACATCACAAGCACGACAACTTCCAAAACAATCATCAATATTCCCTGCCACGCAAATATAAATTCCGTCAACCACCAATCACGGCGGCGTTTGAGGTACTTGTCATGACTGAGTTCGGCATAAGCAGAGCCCTCGAGATGTTCACTACCGAATATCTTGACTGCCGGCGCATTGCCAATAGTATCGGCCAAATGGGCGGTCATCCTGCTATCCGCGGCTGCAGCAGCTTCAGAAGCATGCATTTTCTTCTTAGTCAACCACAGAATTGAAGTCAAATACACCCCCGTCCAGGCCAGCAGCACAACGGCGATCAGCGGCGCAACAAACAACAAAATAGCAAACGCGACAACGATACGGACGACGAGCGCATAGAGGTTGTAATAAAACGACCCCATCAAACCACTGAACGAGCCTGTAAAGCGCTTGGCTTGTGCGACCAGCCCGCCGGCATGCCTGGTCGCATGAAAATGGTTGCTCTGACCCATCAATCGGGCAAAAATATGCTGCTCAATGTCTTTGATAATCCGGTGTTCGAGCCGGCTCCAGTAGCGCGCCGTTACCCGCTGTCCCACAAAAATAATCAGGTGCAGTCCAATGAACCCGGCCAACCACCATTCAAAATGTGCAATATGTCCGCGCGACTGCTGCAGATGGTCAATGATCCGTGAATAAACGACAGGTAGCAGCCCGTTTTGGGTAATGATACAAACCGGTAAGGCCGCCAAACAACCAATGAGCGCCTTTCGGCGGTGACGCAGAAATGACCAATATATCGCCAGCGTCGCAGCCGCAGGCGATTGTTTCGGGGTACTAGACATGAGAGCCGGCTCCGATTTTCGCAGCGTAAGCGCTACAACGGGATATACGACTTTGCCACCCAAAACTGTGAGATATCTTACAAGCACAACCACTATCGTACGCGGTCATCTGTTGCAAGGTCAACCGTAACTGCGTTTAATACAACGCTCGTGGTTTTTTCATATGATTTACAGGTGCAGATTATGCAGGCGAGCTGAATATTTCATAGCTTCAACCAGCTTTATCAGCCATGATAGTTCTATAGCGTGTAAGTTCAGGAGCAAACGATGGCTACAAGTCGACACTTGCAACTACTTCAAAACGAACCAATGGCTGGCGAGCGGGCCACCCCGGATAAAGTTGAAGCAGCTCGGGAGCTCGAGCGAGTCGTAGGTGCATCTTCCGATGTCCTCGTACGCGCTTCTACCGTTTTTCCATTGACGCTTTTTCCTGACACGGTAAGTGTAGACCGCACCAAACTCACTATTACGCATCGGGAGTTTTTCAAAGCTGCCGAGGTGCTCAGTATCTCTCTTGCAGACATCTTGAATGTTACGGCTACCGTCGGTCCCTTCTTTGGGTCGATCGTCATATCAACCCGCTTCTTTGACCCCGGCCGGCCATATGTCGTCGATCACTTCTGGCGAGCTGATGCTCTTCGCATCAAACGAATCGCTCAAGGCTTCATCATTGCCCGCCAAAAAGACATCGATACGTCCGTTCTGTCTACTCCTGAACTTTCGCAGCTACTTGATGAGCTCGGTAAAGTAGGCCCGGAAGAAAAAGTCTAGTCCAAGCAAAATAATTCGCCGCCTAGCAGTTGCAGCCCGCTACACTTAAGCTCATGAAAATTGGCTATCCTGCAATGAACCTTGGCCTTGGCTGTACCAGCTAGCACACCATCCGGCTCGCCTCAATTACTGATGAAAAGATTATCGCCTTGGTAGGTCAAAACCTTGACTGCCTACGATGTCGAAAAGTTCCGGAGTTTTATTAAAAGTCTCAAAAAGCGGGATATCAACATCATGCTGGAGATCAAAAATAAAGAAGCTAGCGCCCTGCAAGCCCGGCTCGTCATTGACAGCTTAGCCAGTGAGAGCACAGCACCTGCTTACACGAACATTATTTAGAAGCTGTCGGGCGAGGTGGTATCTTGGCCCTGATGACGCGGGAAGCGCACGCGTAGAGCCCGCAGTGGCTCTACGCGTACCAATGAAACTACTTCATATGCTTCTGATTGTCCGCATGTACGCATCAGCCAGCGGTGGGCGTGGTGGATACGCCGCTCAAGGTAGGCATCAAAGATGCGCAGATGCGGTTCCGCCCATTTATATGTACGCTCCGAGCCAATGAGCAATTGTGCATACAGATAACGGAGACCGACGATACAGCGCGCTATACCATAAGCCAGAGAGGCTTGCATAGTCCAGAAACCAGCCCGCATGGCATCATACAGCGGAACGATGAGCCACGACAGCAGACTCCAAATCATCATACCACTCTGCTTCAGCCGCATTTCGAACATACGCATACGGATATACTGATGTGTCATCCAGCTACCATGATTCGTATGGCATCGGCTCACCACACGTTCATCACCTCCTACTAGGCTCATGTCCTCCCGAAAGGGTTCAGTAGCAGTACTTTTCTCAGTCCTATACCCGACTTGGTGAGCACGTATAAGCACTCGTCCCAGCAGACCGATAAATGTACAGACAAACAGCGCCGCTACAGCGCCGACTACTACCATCGGTGGCACGATGGCCTCCGTCCCTGGCAGCGCTCCTATCAGCACAAAATCGACGAGTAGCTTGGGCACCTCAAGCACAGAGCTCGCAGCTATCAATACTACAAAAGCCATTAACCAGAGAACAGTGTTGGACGAAAATCGGAACATACCAGAAATCTCAAACAAATCGTATATATTATACCACTAATGTATATTAATAGCAATCTAGCTTGTGACTTGCAGGATTTAGACGTTTTTGAGGAGGTCGAGATGCTTTTTGCGGTAGTCCGCGAAGGCTTTGGAATTATTGCCATTGCGCCGGATAAAAGCGCTGACCTGCTCGCTGCCAATCAGGTGCGGCAGTAGGACATATGACGCACCCCGTTCATATAACTCTGCAGCATCATCATAACTGTTGGCATGACATATAAAGATCGCCTGTTTGTTCTGCTTCGTAATATGTTTAGCCAACATAACATTGGCGTCCTTATCCGTGACTGTACTGACGACAAGTTCTGATTTATGCAAGCTGATCTCCTCAAGGAGCTCCAGGTCAGTGACATCACCGTACAGATGATTGACGTGCTGATGTTCAAGCGTGTCAATGACATCTGGATCATAATCTATCACTACGTAGCGCCTCCGCATTTCACGGAAGGTTCGAACAAATTCATGGCCACCCTTGCGGTACCCGAGAAGTACGAGCGGATAACTATGCAGGTCATTGATATCATGCTTTGTATCGGCTCTTTCAAACACCGACAAGGGCTTTTTGAACCGCTTGTACAAGCGATCATCGTATTTCATTAGGTACGCCGACAGGACGATAGTAATGACAGCTGTGAGCGTAATCACCGCTGTCACCCGTTCGCTAGCGACACCCGTACTCACCGCGAGCACGACAAAGATAATTGAGAATTCACTAATTTGCGACAGATGGACAGCCGCTTTAAAACCTGTCTGTTTGGTGTAGCCCAGTAGTCCCAAACTGGTCATGACGCTGAGCGGCTTGATGAGCATCACCATCGCCGAGAAGACAAGCGCTGGGATGATAGCAGCCGATACATTGTCGAGGTTCATGTTTTGCCCCAGCTCCACAAAAAACAGGACAATAAAGAAATCACGCAGTGGTTTGAGGCGAGTACTAATCTCCTGAGCGTACGGCAGATGGGCAATTGCAACACCAGCAAATAAGGCACCGACTTCGAGCGAGAACCCATACCAGTGGAAGACACTCGCCACACCGAAAGCCCATGCCAGCGCAAAAATGAAGAGCAGCTCCTGGCTCGCCGCCCACGAGCTCACGGTTCGAGGTAATACATAGGCGCCAAAAATAGTCAGTGCCGTCCCAAGAACCAAGCCTTTGGCAAGCAGTAGCCACATACCCGAAGCCGCCGAATCTCCACCTCCCTGCGCACTCAAAACTACCAGTGCAACCGTCGCAATAATGTCTTCAACAAGTAAGATACCGATGGCAATTTGAGCGTACAAGCGGGCCTGTTCTTTTTTGTCGCTGAGGGCCTTAATGACCACAATCGTGCTACTAAACAACAAGGCTACGGCCAATATAATTGCTTCTGTCGTCGTGAATCCTAAAAGCCGCGCCAGGCCATATGTCACTCCACCAACGCTAGCGGTGACTGCACTAAAGGCCAGGAATACTGGTTTACCAGTAGTACGGATAACCTGAGCGTTAAGACCGAGACCGATTACGAATAGCAGCAGTGAGATGCCAATTTGGCTGAACGAGGTGAAAGCTTCGTGGTCATGGATGAGATTAAGCAGTGACGGACCAGCCAAGAAACCAGTAACTATATATGCAATAATCGACGGCTGACGGAATTGGCGGAATATCAGCGAGACAATTGCTGCCACCGCGATAACCATACTCAGCTGAAAGAATAGTGTTTGTTCCATACCGACGTTACTGTTTAGTATGACAGAGCTCCGATATAAGCTCAAGCAGATTGGGGGCTAGGCATAACCGGCATTGTGACAATTTCCACAGTACGAATGCCTGTATTGCCGGACAATATAGGGACAAAAGGAGGGAATCAGGTGGCACATATTTTCGTAGTCGAGGACGACAAGGATCTTAATTATGCCTACCGGATGATACTGACAAAAGAGAAACATACTGTTGAAAGCGCCTACAACGGCGACGAAGCACTCCAGAAAATCGAATCATTTCAGACTGACCTTATACTGCTAGATCTCTTAATGCCTGTAAAATCTGGTGTGGAGTTTTTGCAGGAATACGATGTTGTTGGCAAGCACAAGGACGTAAAGGTACTCATTTTTACCAATCTTGAACATGCTTCTGAGATTCACGAAGCATTCAGGCTAGGTGCCGACCAATGTGTCATCAAGGCCTGGACAGCCCCGCAAGGCTTGGTCAAAATCGTCAACGATATTCTGAAGCCTCGGGCCGGGGTTAAGATGTAATCATTTGATTGGCAGAAATACCGTAAACGTCGATCCCTTGCCTTCACGCGAGGACATCTTAATCTTGCCGCCGTGAAGCGCGACGATTTGCTTGACCCAATAGAGTCCGAGGCCACTGCCCTGGGAGTTTGCTGAAAATTCATTATCAAGCCGCGAGAACTTGTTGAACAATTTGCCAAAGTCACGCTTCCGGATACCCAACCCCTGGTCCTTGACGGCTAGCGTGATATAGTCCTGATGCCTGAGCACTTTGACCGTTACACTCGTACTGTTCCTCGAATATTTCAGTGCATTGTCGACGAGGTTCTCGATAACTCCCTTTATGTAGTCGGCATCTACCGCCGCGACGACTTCAGCTTCACCCAGAAGACTAAGGGTTTGGTCGCGCTCGGCGGCTTGTTTTTGGTGGTTCTCAACTACTTGGCTTGCAAGTTTCACGATATTAACAGAGGTCTTTGTAAGCTGAATTTTATTTAAGTCAAGCTTCGCAACATCCAGCAGATTATTCATGATTGAAATTTCAGCATCATTGTTGCGGTAGGCTATCTCAAGGGCATGCCGCTGCTGATCAGTGATCTCACCCATATACCCATCGAGGATCAAAGCAACGTACTGTTTGACATTTGTCGCTGGCGTCCGCAGCTGGTGCGAGGCGAGCGACAAAAACTCGCTCTTGGTATTGTCGAGAGCTCGCTCGCGGAGTATCGCCCGCTGGAAATACCATATAACTGCACCACAGGTTGCTACCACAAAAAGCGCTAAGGCCCCAGCTACAAACAGAGAACGGCGAATATTAGCCTCTGAGCGTTGCAACGACGGGCCAATACCCTGGAGACGGGCCGATGCAATGTCATTGACTTGGCGCTGTAATTGCGTGGCAATCGCCGTATTGCGTACAACCGTTTCTGTTGCAGCCTGCCGGGCTGCATCTTCTCCGCCAGTTTGCCTAAGTGTCAGAATATGCTTATTGGCAGCTAGAATCTGCCGACTCATCACTGCAACATCAGCACGCTGCTCCCCAGTCATTTTGAGCTGCTGGTTACGTTCAATTGTCTGGAGGTCTCGGTCTATCCTGGTTTGGACGGTTGCATTGTCGGCAATCATTTTAGCATCGCCGCTTAACGCATAGCCACGGATATTGGACTCATGGGCATGCACATGCATCATAAGATCCTGCAGCACAAATGCTGAGCCTATAGCCGGACTACTTTCATTGAGCAGCGACCGGACATAGGTCAATGTATAGGCCAAATACACGATCGAGGTCACCGAAAAAACGATAAGTAGGCTTAATATAGCCAGTAGTCCCTTATTTGCGTATTTCCAAAGTGGCTTGACGTGCATGTAGAATCCCTGCTATGCCTACTATACCATGCCAACGGAAGCGTTTTACATATTAGGACGAAAGGCATACAATAAAGCCAGTTAACCGGGAAGACTATGACCAAAGTGCTTGTTATTGAGGATAATGAAACGTTTAACGAG